>NZ_DLJW01000103.1:28459-29157 GCF_002477705.1 Stenotrophomonas sp. UBA7606
CTGTCCTCGGACAAGGTCGAGGGCATCTTCGTCAACATCTTCGGCGGCATCGTCCGCTGCGACATGATTGCCGAAGGCATCATCGCCGCGGTGAAGGAAGTGGGCGTCAAGGTTCCGGTCGTGGTGCGCCTGGAAGGCACCAACGTGGAAGAAGGCAAGCAGCTGCTGCGTGACAGCGGCATGGCCATCATCCCGGCTGACAACATCAACGACGGCGCCAAGAAGGTCGTTGAAGCGGTCAAGAACGCCGCCTGATCCACGACACCTAAGGAAATACCAATGAGCGTTTTGATCAACAAGAACACCAAGGTGATCGTGCAGGGCTTCACCGGCCAGCAGGGCACCTTCCACGCCACCCAGATGATCGAGTACGGCACCCAGGTTGTCGGCGGCGTGACCCCGGGCAAGGGCGGCACCACCCACATCGACCTGCCGGTGTTCAACACCGTGGCCGATGCCGTGCAGGCCACCGGCGCTGATGCGTCGGTGATCTACGTGCCGCCGCCGTACGCGGCCGACGCGATCCTGGAGGCCGCTGCTGCCGGCATCAAGGTCATCGTCTGCATCACCGAAGGCATCCCGGTGCTGGACATGCTGCGCGTGGACAACGTGTTGAAGGGCTCGCACCCGGACACCGTGCTGATCGGGCCGAACTGCCCCGGCGTGATCACCCCGGGCGAGTGCAAGATCGGCATCAT
>NZ_DLJW01000108.1:0-12090 GCF_002477705.1 Stenotrophomonas sp. UBA7606
GCCTCCCGGCGAAGCTCCCGTCGTTCTCGAATACGTCCTGCCGCGTCAGCCGCACATATCGAGAACACCTGTTTTGCCAAGTCCACACCAATGGTTATAGTGCGCATTGGAAACTCCTCGTCCAGACATACCGATGGTAAGAGCCATCATGGTCCTTCAAGACCGAGCGGTTATCCGCAGGGATGGGGAGTTTCCTTTTTACTCATTCAAGCCGACTACGGTAGTTCCTTCGCTTTAGTGGACACCCTGACCTAACGATCAGGAGTATCACAATACCCCACACTGGCCCCGACGTCCCCCATGACGAAGGTGCAGGTTGGGGGGACTTCCCCACGCTGGCTGGGTATCAAGCCAATCATGGTTCTGGAAGACCGAACGGCGGTGGCGCCGAACTTGGGATATCCTCCAGATTCAGGCCGACGCCGCTTCGCGGCATCGTTCAAACCGGGCATGAGGAGTCAAGGAGTGGCAATGCAAGCCGGAAACATCGAGAAGTGGCAGAACATCCGCAGCAAGGGCATGCTGAGATTTGTTGTTGTCAGGGGAATCCTTGGTTGGGGCCTGGGTACGGCAGTTTTATTCACCCTGATCCAGTGGCTGATGGGTGGCGCGAAGGAAGTCCCTCAAACATGGGCGATATCCTTTGTCCTCTTCCCGGTTGCGGGTATCTTCTGGGGCATGTTCATGTGGTTCTTCTTCAACCACAAATTGCGACAGCAGGGTGCTCGCTGATGACTCCCAACAACGCATTCAAGCGAACGCCATCTCGCCGCGTGGCCTGATCCAGGGTTGGATTGCAATGACAGATTGGCGGTACCTGCTTTTTGCCGGATCAATCCATGCCTTGGGCTTTGTGGGCCTGTTTGCCATTACGCTTCTCCCGCTGCGGGCATTCCTCGCAATTCGACGCAACGCGTATCTATGGCATGCAGCTGGCGTCGGCAGGGTAAGCCTCGTGATTGTGGCGGCATCTGCAATCGCGGCCGTGTCACTCAGCATCCCGCTTCTCGCAAGAGTTTTCCGCTGCCTCACAGAGACGTACTGCGGAGCAAACCGCGCTAGCGGCTGGATCTTCCTGGCCTTCATCGGCGTGCTTTACCTCGGCTTCGAGCTCCTGTCCAACGTAGCGCTACGGGTTGCACGCAGGACCAGCCCTGTTGAGAACTGAAAACTCCGTAACCCGCTTCCCGTCAATACCGGCGCACATGATGGCTTTGCCTTTCATGCGAAACACATCGGAGGTCAGCCTTGCCAACATCCACGTCCGCTATGGATCGGGCAATCATGGTGCATCGGTCACCCTCATGCTCAAGAACGATCCAGTCGTTGGCAGCATGGCATTCCCTACGTTGACGGATGGCTGTTGAGGCAGCGCTGGCAATTCACTCAAACCCCGCGCGCTTCGCTGCGCGATATAGCTATTGCACGGAACCACAGGAGCTACTTCATTACGGATCCAGTACCCACTTCTGGTCGCAGAATGATCGTCATTGCAGCCCTCTCCGTGATGGGGGGCATCATCGGCACCGTAGGCGGTAGAGCCCTTGGCGCCACATTGCACACATCGCCGGCCTGGATGGGCCCCGCCATCATGTTCGGCGTACTTGCAGTTGCCATCGCCAGCCTGCTGCTGGCGCCAGCCATAGCGCGCGGCATCCGCAGCAAAGGTCGTAACGCTGCCCCCTGACACTTCATTCGGCCCGGTTCCATTTTATCTGCCACTCAACTCCAGAGCGGGAGCATTGCGAAGTTACGCAGCATCCGTTTTGAGCTGGCTGTTTCGGAAGCGATCATTTGGCAGAGGGCCCGGCGTTGGTCCTCGCGTTCTGCTTGTTCACCATCGGTGCGCTCGGCCCGGCGTTGAAGCGCATCCAGATTTCCAGCCCAGGTATCGGCTTGAATGAACAAGCTCCGCAGCGCGCTCACGACGGCGGCACCCGGGGCCGGACTGAACCACGGCGCACGCCAACACCATCAGCCTACCGCCAAGCTAACCGCATCTTGCCCCTGCCAGCGTTCCTTGGCAGAGTAAAATCTGTCTGGCGCAGTACCCGCCGCGACTACACACAACCGCAACGTGCAACGGAAGGACTCACGCATGCGATTTGCACCTCACCATCCTCTTGCCGCTGCCAAGCGCCTGGCGGCTCGTCCCGCCGCGCTGTTGCGCAGCAGCCTGGCAGCGCTTGCCATCACCCTTTTGCTGGCGGCCTGCGGTAAGCCGGTGCCTGCGGACAAGCAGGACTATGTTGGCAGCTGGGAGTCCGCTACTACCTTGCTGGTGATCGATAGCGGTGGTCGGGTGATCTACAAACACCAGCCCAGTCCCTCGGTAAGCAAGTCCCTTGATGCCCCCATCAAGGCCTACGAGGGCAACGACTTCATTGTGGGCGTCGGCCCGGTGAGCACCCGGTTCGTGGTTTCTGTACCCCCCCACCGGGTGGATGATCACTGGAAGATGACGGTGGACGGCCAGGAACTCACCCGGCGCTGAAGCGCCCGCACCACTGCGTTGGAACCGACAACCATGGACATTCGATGACCCGGCCCATGCTCCTTCTGTTGCTGGCACTGCCGGCCTTTGCGTGTGCCGCGCCCGCCAGTTCACCGGACTACCAGCAGGCATATGACACCTGCCTTGAACAGGCCGGGGGCATCAACAACGGTACCGTCGATGCCTGCTCCAGCACCGTGTCGGAGCAGGCAAAGGTGGAGATGACACGCCTCTACCGCAGCTTCTATCGCAGGCTGCTGGACCAAAGCCCCGACGATGCGGCCGCACTGGACCGTGCGCAGAAATCCTGGCTGGTCTACCGTGACCTGCACTGTCAGCTGGCCGGCGCCCACGTCGGCTCACCGATGTATTCCTTCTGCCCGATGCAGCTCAATATCGCCCGGGTAAACGAGCTGCGCGAGCTCGTTGGGCAGTAAATTCTGCAAGCCACAGAGAACGCCACCAGGACTCCCCATGACCGACCCTTACAACTCACCTGCCAACCGCAATACCAATGTGCTGTTGAACGACGCCATGGTCACCACCGCGTTGGAGCTGCCCGGCTATCGCACCGTACGCAGCCTGGGGTTGGTGCGTGGCATCACCGTGCGCTCGCGCTCGGTGATCGGCAACCTGGTTGGCGGGCTGCAGACGCTGTTTGGCGGCAACATCACCATCTACACCCAGCTATGTGAGCAGGCCCGCGAGGAAACCTACCGCGACATGGTTACCCACGCCCGCCAGCTGGGCGCCAATGCCATCATCGCCGTGCGCTATGACGCCACCGAGTTGATGAGCGGGCTGACCGAGGTGTTGTGCTATGGCACGGCGGTGGTGGTGGAGAGCGAATCCCGCTGAGGTCGACTGCCCAGCCTTCGTTGGCACGGGGATTCGCCGGCACTTACTACACCGCAATGCAGCGCATCGGATGAAGCAGATCAAGTCACCTCACAGGTTCATCGCACTGATCACCACGGTGGTGGTTCTGTGCATTGTCTGCAACCCGGAACTCGCAGGTCTTGCCGTTCTCCTTGATGCCTATGGCATCGATGTACTGATGTACCTGCTGTCCGCGCAGATTGCCGTGTTGTTCGCAGATCGAATATTGCCCCGCCTGCACTACCTGGGCCGGCACTGGGCAAGGCCCGTGCCTGGCCTCCTCTTGCGCATGCTGCTCGCTGTCAGCGGCGGCTACCTGCGGCACTTGTTCTGGCATGGAAGAGCAGCCCGGGCCACCCTGCTTCGACCCGCTTTCTGCCGGTGCTGATAGCGGATGTCTCATCGGCGTGCGAAAGGGTAATCCATCGGCCGCTCCCGTCGTGACATCATTCGGAACCATAAGCCGAGCAACCTTGCCCTACTACCCAGCTCTACCCCAACAACCCAGCCGGAGCAAACAGCTCATGCGTCTGTTGGAAACTGGAATTCGCCAGGCCGCAACCTCCTTCGCCGTGCTCTGGCTATTGCTCGCCAGCCCGGCCGTACCGGCGGCGACCAGCACCGTCGCCGAGCAGGCCGCGCTGCGTGCCGCCGAAGTCACCGGCATGGCTATCTACCGCCACGACCATGCGGCTGCCGTTGCCACCGATGCACTGCTCGCCGCCAAGGCGGGCGCACACGATCCTCGCGTGCGTGGCTGGATCAGTGAAGAGACGCCGCAGGGGCTCGTTGTCACCTTTTTCGACACGACACCGGCGGCACTCTATCGGGTAAGCGTGTCCCCGGAGGGCACTGCCGCCGCCCCCGTGCAGCTTGATCCACCACAGCCGCTCACCCCCAGCGAGGCGGGTGCCGCTGCGGCACGCCAGCTGGCCCTCTCCGCGAAGTTCCAACCTTGCTCGGACAGCTACAACCCGGTAGTGCTGCCTGAGGGTGACAGGTGGGTGGTGTACCTGATCCCTGGCACCACCCGGAACGACATCGTGCCACTGGGCGGGACTTACCGTGTGACCGTGGACGGATCGAAAATCACCGCGCAACGAGGTTTCACCCGCAGTTGCATCACGCTACCCGACAGCCCTGATGCGGTGGCCTTGCTCGTCACCCACCTGATGGACCCGGTGCCTACCGAAGCACATGTCTTCTGGAGTTTGTGGGCGAAGAAGCCCATCCATGTCTCGACAACCGATGGCAGCATCTGGAAAGTGGGTGGCAACCATATCCAGCCCAGCAACTGAAAACGACTGACAGCAAGGCCGGGATCTACCCGAGCGCCGCACGTCGATGGTGCATGGCACCGGCCACTGCGTGACGCACCATGAGGCAAGGCAGCGGGCGATCGATACCCGCCCAGCTGGCGCATCCGCCAGCCCCAACCCAGCGGAAAGGAAGTTCGATGAAAGCCTTTGCAACACTGGTGCAGTTTGAAGTGGTCGTCTGCATTGCTGCGGCATTGCTCCTTCTGCACTTCCAGCTGAGAGCCTATCGGCGTTACCGGCGGCCACTCTTCGCCACACTGGTCACCTCGACAATACTGGGCGTGATTGCCACAGCATTGGGCTCGGCCCCCTGTTTTGTGCCGCTTGATGAGGGGGCAGCCCTCACCTCCTTCTGGGTCGCCATCCCGGTCGCGGTGCTGGCCACCGTGCTCGGTGCCAGGGGTTCCGTGCAGCTGTGCCGTGCAATGGATGACTTCATCGGCAGGCCACCGTCTGATTGATGGCTGTTTTCCGTACATCTACAGCCAGGCATGCCGGTTTGTCATGATGAGCGGACTCGCCTTGGCGACCACGTTTGTGCAGCCTTTCAACCAACATCAGGAGACGCAAGGTCGATGGCTCGCCACCTCCTTTTCATCTGCACCCAGAACCGTTTGCGCAGCCCCACCGCAGAGCAGGTGTTTGCCACCTGGCCCGGCGTTGAGAGCCAATCGGCTGGACTCGGCAACGATGCCACTACCCCGGTAGCACCGGAACTGCTGCAGTGGGCCGACCTGATCTTCGTGATGGAGAAGGCCCACCGCAATAAACTGGCGACGAAGTTCCGTGCGCACCTGGGCGGCAAGCGCGTCATCTGCCTGGACATACCGGATGACTACGGCTACATGGATCCGCTGCTGGTGCAGCTGCTCAAACAGAAGGTAAGCCGCTTCCTGCCCCGCATGTGAACCACTCGCATCCGGCACATGCGCGCATGCGCTCAGGGCGGTGCCATGCCGCCCATCGTCGCCTGCCTGCCATTGCGCCAGGCGCTGCACCCGGCAAGCACAAGCGCATGCAGCAGCAAGGGCAGCGCCCAGCTGCTCCACAACAGCAACGCGATTGCATCCGGTGCGGGGGCGCGACCGCTGGCGATCCATGCCGGCAGCAACAGACGGAACAATACCGGCGCCAGGGTGACCAGATAGGCCCGTGTCATCCAGCGCCGGTGGCGCGCCACGTTGCCACGACGGATGCTGATCATCGCCACCAGCGCGGTGAGCAGCCAGGCCAAGGCGGTACCGGCAAACGCGGTGGTGATGGCGGCCGGTGCAGGCGACGTGGCGATCAGGCCCACCGCTGCCGCACAGGCCAGCAGCATGCCGCCGATGTAGGTCCGCCCCAGCCACCGATGCAGCTGCGGCCGGGCCTTGGGCCAGCGGGTGAGGAACTGCAAAGGACCCAGCACGATGCCAAGCACGCCGCCGCCGATGTGCAGCCACAGCCAGCCGCGCCGGGACCAGTACATCGTGTAATGCGCGGGGTCGAGTTGACCGTACTGTGCATGCACGGCGACCAGAAAATGCAGGCTCACGCCGGCCAGCGCCAACCACAACATGGCCCAGGCCAGCCGCGGCAACATCCCGGGCCTGGCAGTGACCGTGGGCGATGCATTCGACATGGGGCCTGCCTCCGCGGGTGTCGGCGGCCAGCATACAGTGCCCCTGCAGGCGCGCGTACCGGGCGGTAATCCACCCCGAAGACGTCATCGGAATGAATGGGGCCAGATTGCCGTCGCGCTATCTCCACCCGATGCCCGGCCAGAGATGCCCCACCTCTGTACTCGGGTGGGGGGCGTGGCTCAGTCGTCGAATTCAGCCGCCGCTTCGCGGCCCTGCTGACGGATAAGTGCTTCCTCGCGCGCGTCATTGATGGCTTCACGCACGCTGTCCAGGTCCACGGCACGTTCGTCCGGGGTGTATTCCCCGCGCAACACCGTGTCCGGCAGCAGTTCACCGGCCTGGAAAAGCTCCCACATTTCCTCGCCGTACCAGGTATCCAGCAATGCCGGAGCGCTGCGGCCCAGGTAGGCGGTGAGGTTGTTGACGTCACGCAGCAGCATGGTGCGCGCGGCGTTGTTGCCACCGGCACTGACGACCTGCGGGAAGTCGATCACCACCGGACCGTCCGGCCCAACCAGCACGTTGTAGGGCGACAGGTCGCCGTGGATCAGGCCGCAGCACAGCATCAGCTTGACCTGCTGCACCAGCACTGCATGGAACGCACTGGCCTGCTCGGCGTCCAGCTCCACCTCACCCAGGCGGGAGGCACTGTAGCCCTCGGCGTCGGTGACCAGTTCCATCACCAGCACGCCATGGAAATAGCCGTGCGGCTCGGGCACCCGCACGCCGGCATCGCGCAGCTGGTACAGCGCGTCCACCTCGGTGTTCTTCCACGCCGCTTCGGCCTGCTTGCGGCCGTAGTTGCTGGCCTTGCCGATGGCGCGGGCCTCGCGGCTGCCGCGGACCTTGCGGCCTTCCTGGTACTGCACGCGCTGCTGGAAACTGCGCTGCGCCATGTCCTTGTAGACCTTGGCGCAACGGACCTCATCGCCGCTACGGACAACGTAGACGGCTGCTTCCTTGCCACTCTTGAGCGGGCGCAGCACTTCGTCGATGACGCCGTCGTCTATCAGTACCTGCAGTTGTTGGGGTGTTTTCACAGTGTCTCGGTGGATGCGGGTGGCGGTCCGATCTGCATCGAACGTGGGCCGTCCGGGTGGGATCAGGCGGGCATATTGTTGCCGATGGTACGGAAACCGGCCAGCCATGGAAGTGACGGGGGTTCAGGCTGGGCAGTGGGGCTGGCACATACGCGAACGGCCAGGCATTGGGCCTGGCCGTTGGTCGGTGATCGCAGGTCGCAGCAGGCTGCGCCCACCCTCTCCCCAACCCCTCTCCCGGAGGGAGAGGGGCTAGAGCGCACCCTCAGCGGCTCAGCACACCGGGGTTCATCAGGCCCTTGGGGTCGAGCTGGTTCTTGACTGCATCCAGCACGGCCAACGCCGCCGGGTCACGGCCGGCGCGGTAGTCGTAGAACTTGCCCAGCTGCAGGTGGGCGGCGCCATGCGCACGCATGGTGTCGGCGATCTGCCGCTTGAGGGTATCCGCCGCCGCGCGTGCATCCAGGTGTTCACCCGGGCAGCCGATGCGCTCGCGGTGGTCGGCATCAACGGTGCGCAGGTGGAAGGCGTTGTGGCTGTCCGGCCAATAGATGCAGGGCTCGATCACCACCGTCTGCGCACCCACGCTGGACAGCAGGGTGCCGATGAACAGACCGTGCTTGTCCATGGTTTCCTGCTCGCGCGCGAACAGGTCCTGCAGGGCGTTGAACATACGGGTGGCCTTGGAATGCGGCACCAGCGCGTGCACCGGTGCCCAGCGCTCGCCCTGCGGGCCGAGCATCGAGTTCCAGGCCGCGAACGGATTGGCCGCCATCATCCTGGCGATCGACGGTTCGATACTTTCACCGAACTCGCCCACCAGCTTGCGCGCACGCGCCACGCGATCGGCTACCTCGGCGGCGCTGTCGCCTTCCAGGGTGATGTGCAGCGAGAACTGCTCCTGGTCAACGATGTCGCGGCCCTTCACCGCCAGCTTCAGGCCGGAGATCAGGCCGCCCTTCTTGATCACGTTGGTCAGCGCCTTGACGTCGCTGGACAGGCCGGCGCGGCGCATGCGCACGCGGGTCAGCGCCGGATCGAAGGCGGCCGTTTCGCTGGCCAGGCCATGCCGCGAGAGCACACCCAGGGCACCGAACAGACCTTCGGCCGTCGGGAATTGCCAGGACAGGTAGTCGATATGCGCATGCTTGGGAATGAGCTTGAGCACGATGCGCGTCTTGATGCCGAGCAGGCCGCAGTCGCCCAGGAACAGACCGGTCAGGTCCGGCCCGTACCAACGGAAGAACGGGCTGGTATTGGCCGCGGCCGCCGAACCGGTGGTGAGGATGTCGCCATTGGCGGTAACCACCTGCAGGCCCAGCACCACATCGGCCGAGCAGCCATAGCGCGCGGTGCCGTGGAAGATCGCACCCTGCGACATGCCACCACCTACGGTGGCATGCGAGCCGGACATCGGCCCGAAGTACGGCGTGCGTACGCCCTTGGCATCCAGCGCTTCCTTGAGCGCGCGCCAGGTGACGCCGGCCTCGACCACCACGTAGGCGTCTTCCAGGTTGATCTCGACGATCTTGTCCAGCGCGCCGGTGTCCACCAGCACACTGGGGCTCTGCGCGACGGTATAGCCGCCGGTGTAGCTCATGCCACCGCCACGCGCGATGACCGCCACACCGGCATCGGTGAGCTGCTTGACCGCATCGGCCAGCTGCTGCGCGTCATTCGGGCGCAGCACGGCCAGCAGCGGCTTGCCCTGCGAATAGACGTCGGTGGAAAAGTACTCAAGCTCGCCCGCATCGGTGACGATGCTGCCGCCCCAACTGGATTGCAGGCGGTCGATGACGGCGGTTGCGGTGTCGTTGCTCATGGGGGTCCTTCGGCTCAGGCAGACAGGGCGGCAGCGCGCCCCTGGTAATCGGATTCGGCATCGCCAACCACGCGCAGCGGCACTGGCAAGGCACGCAGGCGGGCAGCCAGGTCGGGGTGGGTGACATCGCGCAGCAGGCCGTGCAGGCGGCTGCCCAGACGCAGCAGCTCCACCACGTTGGCGTGCACCCGCGCAGGCGCCGGTGCGTCCACGCGGCGACGCGCGGCGGCGCTGGGCGGCAGCCACGGCCACAGCAGGTGGCGCTCGCGCTCCCACTGCCAGGCATCGCAGAGATAGCCGCCGGCGCGATCAATGACGGTGCTGGGCAGGCCCTGCAGCAGCACCGCCTGTTCTTCGGCGGTGAGCAGCCAGGGCGAATGCAGCACGACCTCGGCAACCGCTGCGCCCAGTGCCTGCACCAGCGCAGGCACGTAGCCGGCGGCAGCGCCGTGCGCTTCGATCACCAGCGGCAGGGCGTTGTCGGCGGGAATGGCGGCGAGCAGTGCGGCCACTAGGGTGGCGGCATCCAGCGCGCCCTCGCTTTCGCAGGACGCGCCATGGCCAGGCAGGTCAGGCAGCAGCCAGGCGCTGTCGCCAGCGTCGATCTGCAACGGCGACAACGGTCGCGTGCCGGGGGCATGCAGGCACAAGCGCAGCACGCCCTGCCCCGCCCGTTCCCACACCGCCATGTCACCGGCGCCGGTGACGATGATGCGGCGCTGCCAGCTGTTGGATGCCAGCGCCGGAGCGGCGGCTTCGACAAAGGCCGGTTCGTTGGCCAGGGTCTGCGCCAACCAGCCGTCCATGCCGTCCTGCATGGCGGGGATGCCGTTGGGTTCTTCTAGCACCGTGACATTGGCGGGCAGGTCGCGCAGGCGCGGCATATGCGCCAGCAGCGGATCACCATGGCGGTACACCAGCCACGACGGCATCTGCAGCTCACTCAGCCAATGGTGGTCGTTGTGGCGGAACGCGGCGGCGTAACCGGCACGGTAGGTATCGCCCACGTCGAGCACGTCCATCACCGTTTCGCGGCTGCTTTCGGTGGTCTGCGGCGGGATGGCCATGGCCGCTTCGGCACGGCCGTCATACCAGGGGAAGTAATATTTCTGCTCACGCATGCGCGACCACAGCCAGCGCAGGTGCGAGCCATCCCATTGCGGCACGAACGGCGGCAGGTAGGCATCGCCGTACAGCGTGGATTCCTGCGGGGTGAACGCCGCATAGCCATCAACCACCAATGCGGCCACGCGGGTGGGATTGGCCCAGGCCAGCCAGGTCGCGATCAGGCCGCCGGTATGCATGCCGAACACGGCAAAACGCTGCAGACCCAGCGCATCGGCGAACTGCAGGGTTGCAGCGCCGAACTCGGCAATCGTCATCGGGTTGCCGGGCAAGGCATCGGAATAGCCGAAGCCGGGCGTGTCCGGCGCGATCACCGTGTAGCGGTCGGCATAGCGCTGCTGCATCTGCGCCCACATCCGCGAGTTCTGCGGCGACTGGTGGATCAACAGCAGGGCCGGGCCACTGCCGGCGATACGGTAATGCACCTGCCGCCCGTTGACGGACACGAAGCGGCGTTGGATCTGGGTCATGCGTATTCCTTAAAGCCGTACCAGCGCCTTGCCCAGGTTCTCGCCCTTGAGCAGGCCAATGAAACCAGCCGGCGCCGCGGCCAGCCCGTCGTGGATATGTTCGCGGTAGCGCAGCGTGCCGGCGGCGATCATCTGCGCCAGCTCCGCGCGGCATTGCGCGAAGTCGGCCAGGTGGTCGTAGACCACCAGGCCTTCAAGCCGTGCACGCGCCCCAATCACCGGCCCCAGGTTGGGCCCGGCCGGGCGTTCAGCGCGGTTGTACTGGTCACTGAGCCCGCACAGCACCACCCGTGCATGCAGGCGCAGCAGCGACAACGCGGCCTCCAGCACCGCGCCGCCGACATTGTCGAAATAGCCATCAATGCCGTCCGCGCAGGCGGCGCGCAGGGCCTGGGCAAAGTCCGCATCGCGATAGCTGACGCAGGCATCGAAGCCGAATTCATCGGTAACGATGGCGCACTTCTGCGCGCTGCCGGCAATGCCGACCACGCGGCAACCGGCGGCCTTGCACAGCTGGCCGACGACGCTGCCAACCGCGCCGGCGGCGGTGGATACCAGGAGGGTTTGGCCGGCCTTTGGCTGCAGGATCCTGCGCACGCCGGCCCAGGCGGTAAGCCCAGGAATGCCGAGCACGCCAACGGCGGTGCTGGCCGGCGCCAGCGCCGTATCCACCACGGCGGCGGTGTTTGCATCGATGGCGGCGAATTCGGCCCAGCCGGTCATGCCGGTGACCACGTCGCCGATCTGGAAGCGCCCGCTGCGATCTTCAATCACCGTGCCGATGCCATAGCCCGGCACGATGCTGCCCAGCGGCGGGCAGGGCAGCGCGTAACGGCCGCCGAGCTGCGCACGCAGGAACGGGTCCAGCGACAACCACTGCACCTGCACCAACAGCTGGCCATCGCCGGGCACCGGCAAGGGCAGCTGCTGCAGTTCAAAATCCTGCAGCTGCGGCAGGCCTTGTGGAACCTGCCGCAGGCAGACGGCCTGCATGGTGCTGTGCAGGCCGTCCATCATCAGAACGCGTTGATGCCGGTCAGCTCGCGGCCGATCACCAGCTGGTGCACGGTCTCGGTGCCTTCGTACGTGATCACCGACTCCAGGTTCAGCGCATGACGGATCGCACCGTGCTCGGTGGTGATGCCGGCGCCGCCAAGCAGGTCACGGCACTCACGGGCGATGTCGATAGCCAGGCGGCAGTTGTTCCACTTGGCCAGCGAGACCTGCTGCGGCTGCATCTGCCCGGCGTCCTTGAGGCGACCGAGCTGCAGCACCAGCAACTGGCCAGCGGTGATGCGGCGGGCCATGTCGGCCATCTT
>NZ_DLJW01000051.1:0-7733 GCF_002477705.1 Stenotrophomonas sp. UBA7606
AAGCGCTCGCAGCGGGCGCGGTCGAAGCGCGGATGCACACCGGCGACAAAATCGATGGCTTCCTTGACCCGCAGCCAGCGCGGCAGCACCGCAACGTCGGCGATGAAGCAGACATCGTTCATCAAGGCATTGCGCTGGGTGCGCGGGTCCATGCCCAGCACGCGCAGCTCGCCCTCGAACGCGGTCAGGCCGAGCATGGCCTTCAGGGCCGTGGTCTTGCCGGCGCCATTGGGGCCGATCAGGCCGACGATGCGACCCGGTTCAATGCTGAAGCTGGTGTTGTCCAGTGCGGGCTTCTGCTTGTAGGCCTTGCGCAGGCCCTGGGCGGAAACGACGGCTTCGACGGCGGCGTTCATAGAGTGGTCCCCGGTGGCAGCAAATCTTTCATGGTCAGGCCCAGGCGCTGGATGCGCTCCAGTACGGCCGGCCATTCTTCATTGAGAAAGCGCTCGCGTTCGTTGCCGCGCAACTTCTGCGCGGCCTCCTCGGTCATGAACATGCCCAGGCCGCGACGCTTCTCGACCAGGTTCTCGTCGGCCAACTCCTGGTAGGCGCGCGATACCGTGATCGGGTTCAACTGGTACTCGGCCGCCACCTGGCGTACCGAGGGCAGGGCATCGCCCGGCTTCAACAGGCCGTCCAGCATCATCGCGATGACGCGATCCTTCAGCTGGCGGTAAATGGGAGCGCCATCGCTCCACGTGATATCGGTCATGAGTCAGCTCCGCGGGTTCAGCGACGGTGCGAAAGAAAAGTAGGGCAGTGAAAGGCTGGTCCGCATCCGCCGGGCCTGCCGTTTCGCTTTGGGTTGATCGTTCGCATCCTGCTCATCACCAGCCAGCTCGGCGGCATAATTGCCGGCATCGGTGCGACCGCCGCCAACAGGGGCCGTACAACCGAGCAACAGCAAGGCGCTGGCGGTAACCAGGGCGTGCAGTGTGTGTCTGCCATGCTTGAGGTTCATCGCGGCTCCCTGTGTAGGGTGGCTGGTGTTGTATGCAACTATAACACCGACACGGCAACTTGCAACTTTTGTTACACCCAACTGATGGCCTATGCCGCGCAGGGCCGCAACGAGCGCCGGGAGTGGAAAGATGAAAATGCGTAATTCATTGATTGCAATGGTTATTGCTGCGGGGGTTGGGCTGGCGGGCAGCGCCTGGGCGGGGCCGTTGCTCGAACGTAGCTTCCGTCCCCTGGCGGGCCAGGGGCAGGTAAACCTGAACCAGACCTACGGCGGCAAGGTGCTGCTGATCGTCAATACCGCCTCCAAGTGCGGGTTCACGCCGCAGTACGAGGGCCTTGAGGCACTGCAGCAGACGCTGTCGCCGCGCGGGTTTGCTGTGCTCGGCTTCCCGTCCAATGACTTCAAGGGCCAGGAGCCGGGCACCGAGGCGCAGATCCAGGAGTTCTGCACGCTTACCTATGGGGTCAAGTTCCCCATGTTCGAGAAAGTGCATGTGGTGGGGGAGGAAGCAACGCCGCTGTATCGCGACCTGACCCGTGCCACCGGCGTGGCGCCGGCATGGAACTTCCACAAGTATCTGATTTCCCGCGATGGTCGGGTGGTTGCCCAGTTCCCCAGCAAGGTGCGGCCGGACGACCCGGAGCTGCGTGCGGCCATTGAACGCGAACTTGCCGCGCCCGTGCCCCGGCACTGACCTACCTCGACATCTGCGGCGTGCATGCGACAATGTCGCCCCTCGCGCCACCGGTGGCGTCTGTTCACTATCCAGGAAAGCAGCGAATGAAGATGGGAAAGCGTGGCGCCGTGGCGTCGCTTCTGATTCTGGCGATGGCAGCCCCAGGGGTCGTGCTGTCGCAACAACCTGCCGCTCCGGCGGCAACCAAGGAGAAGTCTGTTTTGACCTCGGATCGTGAAAAAATCGGTTACGCCATCGGCGTTGATGTCGCCAGCTCGTTCGAGCCGATCGCCTCGGAAGTGGACGTGGCTGCACTGCGCCGCGCCATCGAGAACGCGTTTGCCGGCGGCCAGCCGCTGCTGTCGCAGGAAGATGCGCAGAAGACCGACCAGGCCCTGCGTACGGTGATGATGGCCCGCTCGGGCCAGCAGGTGCCAGGCATGGCCCCGGGCAGCCAGCCGCCGTCCGTCGACCGTGAAAAGGTCGGCCTGATGCTGGGCAGCTATGCCGTGGGCCCGTCGCTGGCGCCGATCAAGGATGAGATCGATCTGGATTCGGTGTTCCAGGCCATCAGCACCATCTTCAGCAAGGGCACCCCGCTGATGGACCACCAGCAGGCCAAGGCCGCGCTGCAGGCCTTCAGCACCGCCAAGCAGTCGGCGGTGGCGGGCAAGAACCGCGAAGAGGGCAATGCCTTCCTGGCCAAGAACAAGACCCAGCCCGGCGTGGTGACCACTGCCTCGGGCCTGCAGTACCAGGTGATCCGCGCCGGCAGCGGCGAGCACCCGGCACCGACCAGCCGCGTGCGCGTGAACTACGAAGGCAAGTTGCTGGATGGCACCGTGTTCGACAGCAGCTACCAGCGCGGCGAGCCGATCACCTTCGGTCTGGACCAGGTGATCAAGGGCTGGACCGAGGGCGTTGGCCTGATGCCGGTGGGCGCGAAGTACCGCTTCTGGATCCCTGGTGAGCTGGCCTACGGCGAAAACGGCACCCCGGGTGGCCCGATCGGCCCGAATGCCACGCTGACCTTCGACGTCGAGCTGCTGGGCGTCGAGAAGTAATCCATTCGCCTCGGAGCGGTTGTTGCCATGCGCGTAGCTATTTTTGGTACCGGTTATGTGGGTCTTGTCACCGGGACCTGCCTGGCCGAAGTGGGCCATGACGTGGTCTGTGTCGATATCGACCAGGCCAAGGTCGACGGGCTGGAGCGGGGCATCATTCCGATCTATGAGCCGGGGCTGGAGCCGCTGGTGAAGGCCAACCACGCCGCAGGGCGCCTGGTCTTCACCACCGACGCGTCCCAGGCCATCGAACACGGCGAGGTGATCTTCATCGCCGTGGGCACGCCGCCCGACGAGGACGGCAGTGCCGACCTGCAGTATGTGCTGGCGGTGGCCCGCACCATCGGCACCCACCTGCAGCGGCCTGCGGTGGTGGTCAACAAGTCGACGGTGCCGGTTGGCACCGCCGACAAGGTGCAGGCGGCCATCAGCGACGTGCTGGCTGCCCGCACGCAGCAGATCGAATTCGACGTGGTCTCCAACCCTGAGTTCCTCAAGGAAGGCGACGCGGTGGCCGATTGCATGCGCCCCGACCGTATCGTCATTGGTGCACGCAATGCCCAGGCCGCAGCCACGCTGCGTCGGCTGTATGCGCCGTTCAATCGCAACCGCGACCGCGTGGTGGAGATGGACGTGCGTTCGGCGGAGCTGACCAAGTACGCGGCCAACGCCATGCTGGCCACCAAGATCAGCTTCATGAACGAGATCGCCAACATCGCCGAGCGCGTGGGGGCCGATATCGAACAGGTGCGCCAGGGTATCGGTTCGGACCCGCGCATTGGTTGGCACTTCATCTACCCCGGTGCCGGTTACGGCGGTTCCTGCTTCCCCAAGGACGTGCAGGCGTTGGCCCGCACCGCTGCCCAGTACGGCCACCAGCCGAAACTGCTGGATGCGGTGGAAGCCGTCAATGCCGCACAGAAGGGGCATCTGTTCGAGCTGGTGCAGCGTCACTACGACCGCGGCGAGGACGAGGGCATCCGTGGCAAGACGTTCGCGGTCTGGGGCCTGGCCTTCAAGCCCAACACCGACGACATGCGTGAAGCTCCCAGCCGCCGCGTGCTTGCCCAACTGTGGGAAGGCGGCGCCACCGTGCGCGTCTATGACCCGGAAGCCATGGACGAGGCGCGCCGCATCTTCGGCGAGCGAGACGACCTGACCTTCTGTGACTCGGCCTTTGATGCCCTGCAGGGTGCTGATGCGCTGGTGGTGGTCACCGAATGGAAGCAGTTCCGCAGCCCTGACTTCACGCGCATGCGCGAAGCATTGGGCGATGCGGTGGTGTTTGACGGGCGCAACCTTTACGAGCCGGCCGAGATCGAAGCGGCCGGCCTGGCTTATTACGGCATTGGCCGGGGGCGTTCAGTCCATGCAGCATGACCTGATCCCCAGCGCCCGCGAGCAGGCGCTGGAAGAACGACTCATCGAACTTGAAATGCGTGTTTCCTTCCAGGAACAGGCCTTGGCCGAGCTCAGCGAAGCCTTGGCCGATGCACGCATGGAAGGTTCGCGTAATACCGACGTATTGCGCGTCCTGCTGGAAGACCTGGGCAAGGTGCGTTCGGCACTGAACGCCGACGCTGCCAGCGAACCGCCGCCCCCGCACTACTGATACAAGCAGACAGCATTGACCATGAGCGATACTCTCCGCGACCAGCTCCTTGGGCTGGGTTTCAAACCCGTTCCCAAGCCCGAGCGCAAGCCCGAGCCGCGCCGCGATGGCCGGCCGCAGGGCAAGCAAGGTGCAGCAAAGCCCCATGCAGGCAAGCCTGGCCACGCCGCCAAGGCGGGTCAGCAGGACAAGCCGCGTCCGCAGGGCAAGCCCGGCCAGGGCCGTCCCCAGCAAGGTCCGCGCAAGCCGCGCTCGCAGGAAGACATCGACCTGGCCAAGGCCTATGCGATCCGTGCCCAGAAGGAAAAGGACGAACGCATCGAAGCCGAGCGGCAGAAGCAGGAAGAAGCACGCCTGCGCCGCGAAGCGCGGGCCAAGCTTGACGAGCTGATCAAGGACAAGGGGCTGAATGACCCCAATGCCGACATCGCCCGTCACTTCCCTTACGGCGGCAAGATCAAGCGCATCTACGTCAACGCCGATCAGTTGAAGGCGCTCAACGCCGGTGAGCTTGGCGTGCTGCAACAGAATGGGCGCTATCTGCTGGTGACCGCCGCCGTGCTGGCCGAGGCCGAGCAGGTGTTCGCCGCGTCGGTGGCCTTGAAGGTGGACCCGAACGCGCCGGTGCAGGATGATCCCTACGCCGACCCCGCCTACCAGGTGCCGGACGACCTGGTCTGGTAAGAACCAGCTGATTGATGGATCAACGGGCGCCGATGGCGCCCGCTTTCTTGCAGGGGGGGCAATGCAGGGCCAGCCAAGACACGACGGATATTTCCCCCATATCGATGGCCTGCGTGCCATCGCCGTGCTGGCCGTGATCGCCTACCACCTCAATCCGGCCTGGCTGCCCGGTGGCTTCACCGGTGTCGACGTGTTCTTCGTCATCTCCGGCTTCGTGGTCAGCGCGTCGGTGGCACGCTCAAACACGCCCACGGGTTGGCAGGGAGCGGTGGCCTTCTACGCGCGGCGCATGCGCCGGATCATGCCTGCATTGCTGGTCTGCCTGTTGGCGACGGGCTTGCTGAGTGCGCTGTTCATTCCCGAATCCTGGCTCAGCGAAACCAGCGGCAAAACCGGTCGCATGGCCTTTGTCGGGCTCAGCAACTGGGTGTTGGCCGGCACCGGTAACGACTATTTTTCACCGCGCAGCGACTTCAATCCCTATACCCACACCTGGTCATTGGGCGTGGAAGAGCAGTTCTACCTGTTGTTCCCACTGCTGTTCCTTGCCTGGCGTGGCGGCGGGCGTGGACGCGCGCTGTCGATGGGCTTGTTCGCACTGGCAAGCGGCGTGTCGTTGGCGTTTGCGGTGAGCCGCGCGCTGCAGGGTGGGAATGAAGTGGAAGTCTTCTACCAGACCACCACGCGTTTCTGGCAACTCGGTGCCGGTGTGTTGTTGTTCCAGTTGCTGGACATGCGCGCTGCCCGCACGGGGGCGCCAACTGCCGCGGGTGGCTGGCAGTTGCCGGTGCAACTGCTCGGCCTTGGCCTGTTGGGTTACGGCTTGTGGGCGGCGCGTGCTGGACATTCGCCCTGGATCGATGGGCTGTGGCCGGTGTTGGGCACGCTGGCCCTGCTGGGCGCGCTGCAGTCCCATGCAGGCAGTTGGATCGGGCATGCGCTTGCACTGCGTCCGGTGGTGATGATCGGCCGCCTTTCGTACTCGTTGTATCTATGGCATTGGCCAGTGTTCGTGCTGTTCCGCTGGACGCTGGGCCTGGATTCCGCACTCAACGGGCTGCTGGCGCTGCTGTGCACCGTGCTGTTGGCATGGTTGTCGTGGCGCTGGGTGGAACAGCCGCTGCGCTATGGCAAGCGGTGGCGGGCAAGCGATCTGCGCTGGGTGGTGGGTGGGCTGCTGGTTCTATTGCTTGGCATGGGCCTGCACCGGCAGCTTGAGAAAGCGGCCAGGTACATCTCGGCAAGCACGGTCAGCCGGCATCCGCAGGATTGGTACCCGTATGCCAAGGGGTTGGGTAGGGAGTTCCCGCAGTGCGAACTCGTGATATCCCGGCAGGGGTTCGCGGGTGGGCAGGCGCAGGTGTTCGAGCGTGGGCAATGTGCGATGCCAGCGGGCACCGGCAGGCGCCTGTTCGTGGTGGGTGATTCGCATGCCCTGGGCTATACCGAGATGCTGCGCCGCGTGGCTTTGTTGGACGGCGGCCAGGTTCGCCTGTACGGCGCAGGTGGCTGCGTGCTGCTGGGCCTGCAGGGCTGGCAGGCGGCAGGCTGTGAGGGCTATCTGCACGATGCGTTGGCCGATGTGGCCCTGCAGGCACGCCCCGGTGATGTGTTGTTCCTGCCCGGCCTGCGCGTACCGCGCTTGGTGGACCAGGACCGCTTGCTGGACCGGCAGCAGGCGTTTGCGGCGGTAGCCGATCCAGCTGTCGCAGCACAGCGGCAGGCGGAGCTGCGGAGCGTTGCCGCGCAGTTGCAGCCCTTGGCCGGGCGAGGGCTGCGGATCGTGCTGGAGGCGCCCAAGCCGGTTCTGCCAGCGCCGCCCTTCCGCTGTTCGGATGTCTTCAACCGGCACAATCCGATCTGTGCCAATGGCTTGACGATCACGCGCGCGGAAATGGAAACCCTGCGGGCACCGGCCATGGCCAGCCTGCAGCAACTGTCCCGGGCCTTGCCGGGCGCGGTGGTCTGGGACCCGTTGCCGGTGCTATGCCCGGGCGAGGTCTGTGGCCCCGCTGCCGAGGGCAGGCCGTTGTATTTCGATGGAGACCACCTGAGCGGGCAGGGTAACCGGGTACTGTTGCCGGCGTTCCGTGCAATGCTGCAGCAAGGCCAGCACTGAGCTGCATGCCGTTGCGCTCAGCGGCCAGCGCTGGGTAACTGATGGCGGCTGCAATGAAGACAGACGCGTTCGTATCTACAGTGCGGCGGGTTGCAACCGCACGTGGCCTGGCGTCATCAAGTGTGCGCCTCGGCTGCGGCTTGGCCAGCGCGGCGCACCTGGCGTGAGGGCGGCAGCCAATACCAGGCGATCACCGAACCCAGCAGGGCGAAGAAGCCGCCGACGATGAAGGCCACCTTGCCGTCGCCGAACTGCCATAGCTGGCCGGCGATCAGCGCGCCAAGCACACCACCCAGGCCGGATGAGAAGCCATAGAACAGGCCCTGCCCGTGGCCGTTGAGGTTGCCCGGGAAGTAGCGCGCCAGCAGCTGCATGGCCGAGGCAAAGAACGCGGCAAAGCCCAGGCAGTGGGTGGTCTGCGCGACCAGCATCACCGGCAGGTTTTCCGGCCACAGCGCGGTGACCCACCAGCGCAGCGCGGCGCTGGCCATGGAGATGATCAGCAGCCAGCTGGCATCCCAGCGGCGGAAGAAGCCGGCGATCAGGAAGAACACCGCCACCTCGAACACCACGCCCACCGTCCACATCAGCCCCAGCAGCGAGGTGCTGTA
>NZ_DLJW01000124.1:0-41885 GCF_002477705.1 Stenotrophomonas sp. UBA7606
TGGCTCGGCACTACACGGCTCCGTGTCGCGTATGCCGCGAAGCCGTCACGTATCCACTGGGATACGAACCGGGGGCGGCCGGATTGCGGGAAAGCCTTTGCCGAGCATGGCTCGGCACTACACGGCTGCGCGTGGCGTATGCCGCGACGTCGTCACGCATCCACTGGGATGCGCACCGGGGGGACGGATTGCTGGGAAAGCCTTTGCCGAGCATGGCTCGGCACTACAGGGCTTCGGTGAGGAGGGCCGCGAAGCCGCCATTTTTTGCTCAGGAACGCCTGAGGGACGTCCGGATCAGGGGAAAAAGTCGCTGCCGAGCATGGCTCGGCACTACCGTGGCCCCCCTTTCGCGGGTGATGTCCTTGATCATCTTGTCGTCAACGCTGGCACCGGGCTGCCCTACACTCCACCTGTATCCAGTGGAGAAGAGAACAAGCGATGCGTATTGGACTGGCCGCCAACCGTCTGCACCACGAAAGCAAGGATGCTGCATTGTTCCGTTGGCTCGGCGCGTGTGAAAAGGGTATCCGTGAGCTGGGTATCGAGCTGCATGCCGTGGGACGCACTTACGACGCGATCGCCAGTGCTCAGTCGCTTACCGACTACCCCGCGCTGAAACGCTATCCCAACGGGCGCGAGGGCGGGCTGATGAAGCTGGTGGCCGAGGTCGTGGGCATGGGCAGCCCGGAACGAACCCTGGATGGCGCGATCTACCTGATCGATCCGGTCGATCCGTCTTCGATTTTTCCCGAGGCCATCGCCCTGAAGCGGCAATGTGTCATCCACGGGAAGCCTTTCATTTCCACAGTTGCCACGGCCCGTGACTGGATCGAGATGGAGCGCATCCACGCCGGGTTGGCGGCAGACCCGGCGGCGGACGACCTCAATGCCTTTGAGCAGCAGACCCTGGCATTGATCGCACACGATGCGCGTAAACCACAGATGCTGGCCTTTGCGGCGGAACACTTCGATGTCCTGTCACGCTTCAAGCAGCGCATCGGTACCGGCACCACGGGCCAGCGCCTCAACGAGATGGCGTGGAGCCGCGGATGGCCGCGGGAGCAGGCGTGGATCGAGCGCTTCCAGAGTGGCCCATTGGGTGGCGACGCGCAGATTGCGGATCGTGTCCTGGAGCACCAGTGCCAGCGTGCGATCTTCTTCGAGGATCCGCATGTCGCCCGGCAACACGAAGCCGACATCCAATTGCTGGAAAGAGCGGTGACCACGGTGACGGATGAGGCCGTTTGCATTACGGCGCCGAACATCGCAGCACGATGGGCGAGCGCCGCGGCGCTGCGACAGCAGCGTTGATGTAGCGCCGAGCAATGCTCGGCAGCGGCTTTCCGGGCAATCGGAGACTGACCCGGCGGTGACCTGACACAAGGTCCTGTCGGGGTGGCTTACCTCGTTCCTGGCGGGCCTCGTAGTGCCGAGCCATGCTCGGCAGCAGGAGCTTTCCCGGCAATCGTGGCCTCACCCCGGGCGGACCAGGCAGGAGGTCCTGTCGACGCGGCGGCTTACCTCGTTCCTGGCGGGCCTCGTAGTGTCGAGCCATGCTCGGCAGGAGCTTTCCCGGCAATCGTGGCCTCACCCCGGGCTGACCAGGCAGGAGGTCCTGTCGACGCGGCGGCTTACCTCGTTCCTGGTGGGCCTCGTAGTGCCGAGCCATGCTCGGAAGGAGCTTTCCCGGCAATCGTGGCCTCACCCTGGGCTGACCTGGCCGGATGCTTCGCCGGTTTTGCAGCGCTTACGCCACTCCTGCCCGCTACCGGATACCGCCTCCGGCGGGCTGTTCCATCAACGGGCGGAGGCGGCTCATCGACCGGGCGCTGCATGGTTCTGTGCGGACTTGGCCGTGCGCTTCCTGCGTGGCCCCTTGCGCTTGCCATCGGGGCTGCCAGCAGTGCCGCCGGCGCTCAGCTGCTCCATCCAGGTGAGCACATCGACGTAGGCGATGAAGTGCTGCAGGTATTCCGGCGAGATCTCCTGCATCAGCGCCATTGCGCGGTAGGTGAGCACGCTGGAGTGCAGGGGGCCGGCATCCTCGGGCAGTGAATCCAGGCATTGCCGCAACAGGCTGTCGATGCGGATGCGGCTCCACAGCTGCTGGAATTCATCCAGTGCCGGCATCAATGCGGTGTCACCGGATTCGCCAGCCTTGGTGTCGTCGCCGGCCCCGCGGGAGGCGTGCAGGGGTAGCTGGTACTGCAGCGGATCGGCAGCCAACTGCTGCAGCAGGGACTGCAGCGGGCCTGGGCCGGCGTCGCCGGCAGCGCTGGGTGCCGGCGTGGCCAGCTGCTGCGCGTACGCCGCGGTGAGCTGGGACAGGCGTGCATCCAGCTGTGCCCGTGCGCTGCCGCCATAGCGTTGCGCGCGATCTGCCAGCGAGGCGATCAGTGCGAAACCGGCGGGATCGCAGCGGTCAGCACCGCATTCGCGCCATGCCTGCAGCTGTGCCAGCGTTGCCGAGTCAGCGCTGGTCATTGCGCAGCGCTGGCCGTGTCGTCCTGCTTGGGACGCGGGATGGGCGCGATCTCGACGCGGCGGTTCTTCGCCCGCCCGGCTTCATCGTCGTTGCTGCTGACCGGCTGCTCGGCGCCGAAGGCGGCGGCGAACACCGATTGCGATGGCACGCCATCGGCGATCAGGGTGCGGGTGACGGTGAGCGCACGCGCCGCTGACAACGCCAGGTTGTCGGCGAAGCGGCCATTGACCACACGCACCGGCTGGTTGTCGGTGAAGCCGCTGACCATCAGGATTTCCTCGCGTGCGCCCAGATAGTCGCGCAACGGCGCAGCGATGCTCTGCAGCAGCTCGCGGCCTTCCGGCTGCAGCTGGTCGGAGTTGAGTGCGAACAGCACGCTGCCGCTGATGCCGATGCGGCCATTGATCACGGTCACGCGGCCAGCCGCCAGTGGCGCGGCCAGGGCTTGCTCCAGGGTCTTCAGCTTGGCGGTCTGTTCCTGGCGTTGCTTGACCTCTTCATCCAGGCGGTTGTGCAGCAGCAGCTGGATGCCGATGACGCTGGCCAGGATCAGCACGAACGCGCCCAGCAGCACCGACATCAGGTCGCCGAACGCGGCCCAGGTGGTGGCGCTGGATTCGGCGTCGAACTCGATTTCGTCGCTCATCGCGCTCAGGCTCCGGCGTTGTCGCGTGCTTCGGCGAGCTGCTGCAGCTCACCGATGATCTGTTTCTGCGAGAGCATGCTCAGGTCCACCACTTCACGTGCCTGCGCGACGTAGTAGGCCAGCTGCTCATCACTGCGGGCCAGCGACTTGTCCAATGCGCTTTCGATCAGCTGCAGGCGCTCGTTCAAGGCCGCGGTGGACTGGCCGAACAGCTGCACGGCGCTGCCGAAGGCATCGCCCAGGCTGGCCATTTCCACCGCGCTGGCGGTGACGTTGGCGGCGGCGTGGTCGAGCTTGCTGGTCTCGCTTTCAAGCTGGGTGCTGAAGCGGCTGCCGACGCGTTCAAGCAGATCGGCCGAGGTGCTGACCAGTGCGTCGACTGCGCTGCGTTGCTCGGTCGATGCGTGGGTCACCGCGCCGAGCAGGGTTTCCAGGGTCGACAACAGGTGGCCGCGTTCTTCCAGCATGGCAGTGTCGCGGACCATGCTGTCGGACAGCTTCTGGCGCAGCTCGGCTACCACTTCGGCGGCGGCGCGCGGCGCCTCGGAGGCGGTCTGTACCAGGCGCGAGATCTCGGCGATGGTGTCGCGTGCCTGTGCCTGCTGCTGTTCGCTCATGGCCTGCGTGGTCTGCGCCAGGCTGTCGCAGATCTGCTGCTGGCGCTGTGCGACGGCTTCGCCGTTGCGCTGCCAGCTGCTGTCCAACGTGCTGACCATTGCCGATAGCGACCGGGACCATTGGCCGAGACGCTGTTCGTCGCGTTCGGCGAAAGCGTTCTGCAGTTGTTCGTGCGATTGCTGCAGCGAAGACAGCAGCGACTGCGCGTGCTGTTCAAACGCAGACGAAGTCGCGAGCAAGGCCTGCTCATTGCGCTGCGCCAGTTCGTCATGCGCGTTGTGCTGCTGTGCCAGTGCATCACGCCAGGCATCGGCAGTGCGGCTGACATTGTCTTCCATGCGCGCGGCGACGCCGTCGATCAAGCTGTTGGAGCGCTGTTCGAAGGTGCTGCTGAACTGTGCAAGTGCCTGCTGCAGCTGTTCGGTCAGCGCGCTGTTGCTGCGCTGCTGTTGCTCCAGTGCGCTGTTCCAGCTGCTGCCCGCAGTTGCGGCCGCACTCTGCACGGCTGCGTTGATGCCTTCCAGTTGCTTGTGCACGGCGCTGTCGATGCTGGCGTGCAGCGCATTGGACTTGTCAGCCAGGCCCGCCATGGTTGCATCAACAACGGGCTGCAGTGCGGCGCCGACCGCATTGGCCTGCTGGCTGATGCCGGCCTGCATCGATTGCTGCAGCGATGCCGCCAGCTGCGTATAGGCCGCTTCGGTGCGCTGGTGGAACTCCTGCTGGCTGGCCTGCAGGCGTTCGTTGTTGGCCTGGTGCTGCTGCTCCAGGTTGCCCATCATGGCCTGCAGGCGCTCGACCAGGGTCGGCATCAGCGCGTTCTGTTCCTGCAGCAGGCGGAAGGTCTCGCCGCGCTGGAAGCTCTGCGAATGCATGCGCAGCTGGCTGGCGATGCCGGCATCCAGCTCCTGCACGGCCTGCGCGCGTTCGCGGCGCAGCAGGGCTGACAGCAGGCCGAGCGCGGCTGAACTGGCAACACCGGCGATCGAGGTGCCGAAGGCAAAGCCCAGACCCTTCACCGGTGCGGCCAGCGAACTGCGGATCGCGTCCAGGTCGGTAGCGCTTTCCAGCGCCAGGCCGGTGCCGCGCAGGGTGGCCATCATGCCGAGCAGGGTGCCGAGCATGCCCAGCAACACCAGCAGGCCGACCAGATACGGGGTCAGTGCAGGCGCGGGCAGGCCTACGCGCTCGCCCTGTACGCGCAACCGCACCGGACCACGCAGGCCCGGCTGCAGGCGACCGAGCCAGCCGTCGAGGTTGTCTGCGGCTTCACCGATGGACGGCAAGGCCTGTTGCAGGGTGCTGGTTGCCTGGCGGTAACGGAACAGCTCAAGCGCGCCGGCCAGGTAGCAGGCAGCGATGATCGCGGCGACCACCGCGGCCAGCGGATGGGTGCCGGCATAGCCGATGCCGATCCAGCACACGGCCAACAGGCCAACAAGGAAGACAACGACTGCGACGAGGTTTCTGGACATGAGGTACGGATTACCGGGTGCGTAGCGCTGCAAGCAGGCCATCGATGGGGTGGAAACGGACATCCAGTTCGGCCAGCAGCGCGATGCGCAGGTCTTGCCGGAACGTGACCAGCCAGGGGCCGGCGGGTGCCGCGGTGGAATCCGATGCGGCTGCATCGGCGGGGTCGTGCGCGGCTGCAGCAAGCAGCCGTTGGTAGTGCAGGCCGAGCAGCACCGGCACATGGGAGAGCAGGCTGTGTTCGCGCGGGCTGAGGGTGGCTTCCATCACCGCGTCGACTTCAGCCAGACGCGCCTTGGCCGGGGATTGCCGCGCCAGCATGTCACGCAGGCGGCCGCGCAGGCGGCCGCTGGCGGTCTGCATGGCCCGTTGCTGGTTCAGGTAGTGCTGGCGGTAGGGGGCGAAGCCGGGCGGCAGCTCGGCATCGGCAGGCGCCGGGTTGCGTGGCGGGCTCAGGTCGATCTCGGCCTGGATGGCGTCCACCAGCTTGGTTCGCGCAGCGGTGTATTCGGCATCCTGCGCCGGCGTGTAGGCGGCACCGGGTTCGGGCTCCGGTGGTGGGTTATCCAGCGCCTTGGACAAGGTGACGGCACGGTTCCAGTCGAACCACTGCGCCAGCCGCTCCGGCACCGCAGGCGCCGCAGGGGATGTTCCCTCGTCATTGAAGCGGGCCAGCAGGCGAATGAACGCCGGGCCCAGAACGGGCGCCCGTTCGGATGCTTTCGCCATGGTCCTGACTAAAAATTGGCCATTTTACATGCTGGCGCAAAGCGCGCCTTGGGCCGGGTATTCAGGCCTCTGTGGACGGGACCGCCGCGGCTGGCAGAACAGCCAGTGTCAGCAATGTTGTTGCGAATGGTTATTATTTACTATAATCAGCCCATCAGCCGCTGCCTGGGCAGTCAGCCAATACTTCTGTCTGTGCAGGTTGATCCGTGTCCCTCCCCCGTATTTCCGCCGGTCTCCGTCCGGCCTTGTTGTCCCTTGCCGTTGTCTCGGCCCTGTTCCCGATGGCTGTGGTCGCCGCCGAAGCCGAAGCGGCACCGGCTGCAGACGCGCAGACCCTGGATGCGGTGCGGGTCAATGCCTACCGCACCACCGGTCACACTTCCGGCGCGACCAAGACCGATACCGCCATCGCCGAAACCGCACAGTCGGTCTCGGTGATCGCGCGCGAGGAACTGGACGCACGCGGCGTGCAGAACCTCAACGAGGCCATGCGTTACGTGGCTGGCGTGTCGCTGGAAAGCAGCGGCATCGACAACCGTGTCGATGACTTCCGCATCCGCGGCTTCGACGCCGGCAGCTGGGCCAACAACGTCACCATTGACGGCATGCGCGCGCCGCAGGGCAGCCAGTGGAACCGCAGCATGGTCGACAGCTGGAACCTGGATCGCGTGGAAGTGCTGAAGGGCCCGTCCGCAGTGATGTACGGGCAGGTGGCTCCGGGCGGCATGGTCAACCAGGTCAGCAAGACGCCGGTGCCTGACCAGCAGCAGGTGCTGCGCCTGGGCATCGATGGCAATGGCCAGTACAGCACTGCCTTCGACGTCGGCACCGGCAGCGACGACAACCGCCACCTGCTGCGCCTGGTCGGCCTGTACCGTGACGGCCAGACCCAGATCGACCGCACCGAGCAGCAGCACTGGTTCCTTGCACCCAGCTACACCTTCCAGATCGCCGAGCGCACGCGTCTGACCCTGCTCGGCCTGTACCAGAAGGACGACGGCGGCTCGACCTACCAGTTCCTGCCGATGGACGGCACGCTGCGCCCTACCGCTTACGGCTACATGAAGAACACCACCTTCATCGGCGAGCCCAACTGGAATACCTTCGA
This sequence comes from Stenotrophomonas sp. UBA7606, assembly GCF_002477705.1. Lineage (NCBI taxonomy): Bacteria > Pseudomonadati > Pseudomonadota > Gammaproteobacteria > Lysobacterales > Lysobacteraceae > Stenotrophomonas > Stenotrophomonas sp. UBA7606. Next base: position 7,060 of record NZ_DLJW01000124.1, read on the forward strand.
TCGCACCATCTGGACCGCGGGTTACCTGTTCGAGCACAGCTTCAACAACAACTGGACCCTGAGCCAGAGTGCGCGCCATACCGATGTCGAATCGGTGTTCCGCACGGTGGTCACCAATGGCGGCCTCAACGCCGATGGCCGCACCCAGAAGCGGCGTGCGACCTGGGGCGAAGGCGACTCCAAGGGTGAGACGGTCGATACGCGCTTGACTGGAAAATTCAGCACCGGCGTTGCCGAGCACACCGTGCTGTTCGGCGTGGACTGGCAGAAAGCCGACTGGACCGGCGCGCGTGGTGCGATGGTCAACCCGGCCGATATCGACATCTTCAATCCGATCTACACCAACTACGTGCCGGTCACCACCAGCATCAACTACAGCGGCGGCATCAACCGCCAGACCGGCGTTTACCTGCAGGACCAGATCGCCATCGACAAGTGGCGCCTGACCTTCGGCGGCCGCCATGACTGGACCAAGGACGACACCTGGACCCAGGCGTATACGGTGGCCACCAATACCTACCGCCCGGTGGTGCCAACCAAGGTCAAGGACAAGGCGTTCACCGGCAATGCCGGCGTGCTGTACGTGGCCGACAACGGTCTGACGCCTTACCTGAGCTATGCCGAGTCGTTCCAGCCGGCGGGCACCAATGCCAACATGAGTTACACGCAGACGCCGTTCGACCCGGTCACCGGCAAGCAGTGGGAAGCCGGCCTGAAGTACCAGCCGGCCTCGTTCGATGGTCTGCTGACCTTGTCGGCCTACGACCTGCGCCAGCAGAACATCGTCACCAACGACCCGATCAAATCGCACAATACCTGCGGTGCCGCCGGCAATGCGGATTGCCAGGTGCAGGACGGCGAAGGCCGCGTGCGTGGCGCCGAGCTGGAAGGGCGCATCACCCCGCTGGAGGGCTTCAGCCTGATCGGCGCAGCCAGCTGGATGGATTCGGAGGTCACCCGCAGCAACAACGGCTATACCGGCAAGCAGTTGGCAATGGTGCCGGACTGGACGGCGGCGTTGTGGGCCGACTACACCTTCGTCGCCGGTGGCATGGAAGGTCTGAGCATTGCCGCCGGCGTGCGCTACAACGGCAGCAGCTACGGCGACAGCGCCAACCTCTACCTGATCCCGTCCTACACCTTGTGGGATGCGGCGATCCGCTACGACGCGGGCCAGCATGGCGCGGTCGGCACGCAGTTCGCGCTCAACCTGAGCAACCTCACCGACAAGCGCTTCGTCTCCACCTGCGGCGGCGTGTCGTCCTGTTACTACGGCACCGGCCGTACCGTCACCGCCACCGCACGTTTCAGCTGGTGATCGGCGCGCGGCACCTGCGCGTTCGTGCAGGTGCCGCCAGCGCATGTCCAGCGAAGAGCCAGACCCGATGAAGAACCCCTATCGCATGCGCGTCCGGCAAGGACGCGCGACCACGCACAGCAGGCAGGCCGCATGAACCTGTGGCTGGGACTCGCCGGCACCTTGGCCGGCATCATTGGCGGACTGTTGTTGTATGTCGCTTCGCCACAGCAACAGCTGCGCGCCGCCGGGCCTTGGCCGACGCGGCATGCATGGTGGCCGGGCACGCTGCTGGTGCTACTGTCACTGTTGGCGCTGTGGCCGCTGCTGGCGCCACTGGAAGCGATCACCACTTGGTTGATGCTGTTGATGCTGGTGTGGTCGCTCGCCCCGTTCCTCGGGGCGTGGCGTGCACGCGTGCGCGCGGGACGGTCGGCATGAACGCGGTGAAACCGCGGCTGGAAAGCCGCCATTGGTTCGGCAAGACCTGCGCGGGCGTGGTGTTGGGCTTTGGCCTGGCCTTGGCGTTGTCGGGCCTGTTCGCGTGGCTGGGCCCTGACGGCATCAATGCCGGCGGTGGCAAGAACCAGTTCAACATGTGGCTGATGGCACCGATCTGGGCCACGGTGCTGTCCTTCGTCTATCTGTTCCGCAACAGCCTGCGTGCCTGGCTGTGGTTGGGTGCGGCCAATGTGCTGGGCTTCGCCGCGCTGTGGCTGGTGCGTGGAGTGATGTCATGAAGGTGGCTGCATGAAGATTCGTAGCGACATCATCAAGGTCTACAAGGACGTGCATATATGGATCGGCATCGTCAGCGGGCTGATGCTGTTCATCGCCTTCTATGCCGGTTCGGTCACCATGTTCGAGAAGCCACTGGAGCGCTGGGCGACGCCGCCTTCCGCGTTGTCGCCGGCACCGTCACTGCAACAGGCCGACGCGCTGGTGGCCGCGGTGCTTGCCGAACACCCGAAGGCGGCATCGCGGTACTTCGTGTCGGTGCGCCCGCATGCCGATCAACCGGCGCGGGTGTACTGGCAGGAGCGCGCGCCCGGCCAGGGCCGGCGCCAGTTCACCGAGTACGGCGCCAGCTTCGCCGCCGACGGCAGCCTGCAGGTGGCACAGACACGCAAGGCACCGGTGGCGCAGCTGGTGGATACGCTGCACCAACTGGTCGGCCTGCCATTCCCGGACAAGATCGCACGGCCGATCATGGGCGCAGTGGCGATGGCGTATGCGGTTGCCCTGGTATCGGGCCTGATCGTGCTGCTGATCACCTTGAGCAAGGACGTGTTCGCGCTGCGCATCGGCAAGAACATCAAGCGCATGTGGCTGGATGCACACAACGCCTTGGGTCTGTTCAGCCTGCCGTTCCACATCGTCATCGCGCTGACCAGCGTGGTGTTCGCCTTCCACGACCAGTTCTACGATGCCCAGGGAGCGGTGGTGTATCCGCAAGGCATTGAGTGGAACGAGGAGCATGCCGAAGCGCCCGGAGGGGCCGCAGTGCTGCCGGCCGCCGAGTTGCTGCGCCGGGTGGAGCAGCAGTTGCCGGGCTTCGAGGTGCAGAGTTTCGGCTTCCAGAACAAGGGCGGCCATGTTGAAGCAACGGTAACCGGACTGGATATCCGCCATGGCACGCGTGCGCGGGTGTATGCCAGCACCCATCTGGATCCGTACAGCGGTGAGGTGGATGCGCATGACCTGCCTGGCCACATGGATGGCTGGAACAGCGCGGTCAATGCGTTCTTCGCGCTGCATTTCGGCAGCTTCGGTGGCAACCCGGTGCGTTGGTTGTACCTGCTGATGGGTCTGGCTGGCGCCGCCCTGTTCTACACCGGCAACCTGCTGTGGGTGGAATCGCGGCGGCGCAAGCGAAAGGGCGCGGAAACGCCGGTGCAGAAGCGTTCGGCCTGGGTGTTGGCCTGCCTGACGGTGGGCGTATCACTTGGCTGTGTGGCCGGCATATCCGCCAGCATCGCCGCGACCAAATGGTTGCCATCGCTGGTCACCGATCTGAAGGCCTGGCACACCGGCATCTACTACGCGGTATTCGTCGCCGCCATCGTCTGGGCATTCCTGCGCGGTGCGCCGCGTGCTGCGGTGGAGCTGCTGTGGTTGAGTGCGCTGTGTACGCTGACGATTCCGCTGTCGAGTCTTGCCGGTGTACTAGGCGTCGCTGGCAGCTGGTACCACGCCGGCAGCTGGCCGGTGGACCTGACCGCGCTACTGTCGGTGCCGGTGATGGTGTACATCGCGCGACGCACGCAGAGGCGCATGCAGCAAGGCCATACCGACAGCGTCTGGTCGCAAGGTAGTGCCGAGCCATGCTCGGCAGAGGCCGTGCCAGCAAGTCAGCCGTAGCAGCGGTGTCAGCCGCGAAGCTGGCAATGCTGCAATCACCGAGGTGTCTGCTAGCTGACGGATCATCAGCTTCGCGGCTTATGCCGCTCCTACCAAGGCTGATGGGTCGCTGGTGAAGCCCTTGCCGAGCATGGCTCGGCACTACCGGTCATTTTGCGTGGCGCTTCATCAGCTCCAGCAGCACCTCGGCTTCCTGTGCGCGCTTGGCCGGGTTCTTTTCCGCCACCACGTGGTCACTCAGGTGCCCGGCCATCACTTCCAGCATCAGCCCGTGCATGGCGCCTTTGGCGGCGGCGATCTGCACCAGCACGCCGTCGCAGTCGTCGCCGCTTTCCAGTGCCTGTTCCAGGGCCGCTACCTGGCCGGCGATGCGCCGCACCCGGGTCAGCAGCTTCTTCTTGTCGCGTTGGATATGAGCCATGGCTGGCATCATATACCCCTTGGGGGTATAAAATCACGCCGTCCTTCTCCCAACCCACTGCCATGCAACTCGACGCGCTCGCCCAATCCCGCCGCCACAGCCATGCCTTCAGCGAAGGCAATCCGATGGCGGAGAAGAACACCCGGCGCGCGATGGTGCTGACCATTGTGATGATGGTGATCGAGATCGTCGGCGGCTGGTGGTTCAACTCGATGGCGGTGCTGGCCGATGGTTGGCATATGAGCTCGCATGCGCTGGCGCTTGGTCTGGCGGCGTTCGCCTACGCCTGTGCACGGCGCTATCGTGATGATCCGCGCTTTGCCTTCGGGACCTGGAAGATCGAGATCCTGGCGGGGTTCACCAGCGCGATCCTGTTGCTGGGGGTTGCCGCGATCATGGCGTTGGAGTCCATCCTGCGCGTGTTCAAACCCAGTCCCATCCATTACCAGCAGGCCATTGCGATCGCGGTGGTCGGCTTGGCGGTGAACCTGCTGTGTGCATGGTGGCTGCGCGATCAACACCATCATCATGGCCACGATCATGGGCATGACCACCACGCGCACGGTGGCCACCATCATCATCACCATGACCTGAACCAGCGCTCGGCCTACCTGCATGTGCTGGCCGATGCGGCGACCTCGGTGCTGGCGATCATCGCCCTGCTCGGTGGTCTGTACTTCGGCGCCTCCTGGCTGGACCCGCTGATGGGCATCATTGGTGCGGTACTGGTGTCGGTCTGGGCCTGGGGTTTGATCAGGCAGACCGGCGGCGTGCTGCTGGATGCGGAGATGGACGCGCCGGTGGTGGCCGAGATCCGCGAGGCGGTGGAGCAGGGCGACGTACCTGCGCGTATCAGTGACCTGCACGTCTGGCAGGTGGGACGGGGCCGCTACGCCTGCGCGATGGAAGTTGTGACCGAGACCATGGTGGCGCCGGAAGTGTTCCATCGCGCCTTGGCGATCCACGAGGAGATCGTGCACGTGACCGTTGAGGTGCGCAGCGCAGCCGCGCAGTAGTGCCGAGCCATGCTCGGCAGAGGCGTTACCGGGAACCCAGCTGTAGGAGCGGCGTCAGCCGCGAAGCTGGCAATGCTGCAATCATCGGCATGCCCGCAACCTGAAGGTCTACCGGCTTCGCGGCTGACGCCGCTCCCACAAGCGCTGATGGATTGCGAGTGACGCCCTTGCCGAGCATGGCTCGGCACTACAGTTGCGCATGGCTTGCTGCTAGATCACCCGCAGGGTGATGGCCTTCAGCACCGCGCGGGTGCGGTCGCGGGTGTCGAGTTTGTCGAGGATGGCCGAGACGTAGTTTTTCACCGTGCCTTCGGCCAGGAACAGGCTGCCGGCAATCTCGCGGTTGCTGTAGCCGCCGGCCATCAACCGCAGCACGGCGATTTCCTTCGGGCTGAACAATTCCTTGGGTGCGTCATCGGCGTGGTAGCGATAGCGCTGCCGCACCGGGTCGGTGCTCACCGGCTGCAGCAGGGTCTGGCCGGCGATGGCGCGCACGATGGCATCGTGCAAGTCTTCCGGCGCGGCATCCTTCAACAGGAAGCCCTGTGCGCCGGCCTCGGTGGCACGCAGCAGCAGATCGCTTTCGTCGAAAGTAGTCAGGAACACGCAGGGAGTGTGGTCGCCGCGCGCACGCAGGGCCTTCAAGGCCTGGATACCGTCCATGCCCGGCATGCGGATGTCGGACAGGATCAGCTGCACCGGCTGCTGGCTGAGTTGGTCGAGCAGGGCGTCGCCGCTGTCGGCCTCGAACACGATGGTCACGCCCAGCTGCAGCAGCAGGGCGCGCAGGCCGGCGCGGATCAATGCCTGGTCATCGACCAGGGCAATGCGGGGGGAAGCGCTCATGCCGGCAATTCCACACGAATCTGCAGGGCGCCGGAAGCGGCACGTAGCAATTGCAGGCTGCCACCTTGTTCGTCCACGCGTTCGCGCATGCCGGTGAGGCCATTGCCGGCGCGTGGCGGGCCACGCAACTGGCCGTCGTCTTCCAGTGTCAGCGACAGGCTGCCGTCAGCCTGTTGCAGATGGACATGCAGGACCTTGGCATCACTGTGGCGGGCGCTGTTGGTCAGTGCTTCCTGTACGCAGCGCAGCAGCGTTTCAGCCTTGGCGGTATCGGCGATATGCACACCGTCATCGCGATGCAGCTGCAGGCGTGGGCGCGGCAGCGGTGCGGCCAGGGCGTGCAGTGCGGTATCCATGTCGAGCTGACCACTGTCGCGCAGGCGCTGCACGACGGCGCGCAGATCGCCCAGCAGTTCGGCCGACAGCTGTTCGCACAAGGCCAGTTCGGGCAGTGCATCGGTGCGTCCGGCCAGTGCCCGCAACTGCAGGCGCAGGGCGGTGAGTTTGTGCCCGGCGACGTCGTGCAGGTCGCGCGACAACCGCAGCCGTTCGGCATCGCGCGAGCTTTCGGCCAGCAGGGCGCGGGTGGCCAACAGGTCGGCGTTGACCAGTGCCAGCCGGTCGCGGGCCTGCTCGGCGCTGCGCGCGTAGTGGGTGGTGAGCATGGCAAAGGCCTGGAAGCCGGCGAAAATCAACACCACCAGCAGCGGATGCTCGTGCACACCGTGCAGCACCAGGTACATGCCGATATTGACCACCAGCATGAGGGGTAGCGCGGTGCGGGGTGCCCAGCTGCTGGCGACCTGGGCGGCCAGCATCACCAGCAGCGCCGGCGCCACGCCGCTGACCGCAGCTACCCGGACCAGACCCAGCGCAGCAGCGGCTTCGATCACGAGCAGCAGGCTGCGTTGCCAGCTTGGGCGGTCGTACACCGTGGCTGCCAGGAACGCTGCCAGGAACAGCAATGCGCAGGCCCAGCGCCAGGGCACCAGGGCGTCCGGGCCAAAGCGCAGGGTGCTGGCCACCGCCAGCCAGGTGAGCAGGCCGGCCAGGTTCAGGGGGTGCAGGAGGCCGCGCCAATATGGGGTGCTGAGTGCTTGCATGCACGCATGCTGGTCGCGGCGCGGCCCTGGGACAAGAGGGCAGGCGCAGAAAGTGACTTCCGGCAGGGTCGAACAATGACCGATGCGCCTGCCGCCAATGCGGCACGCGGCGCAGGCTGTGCACAGGTCGCTGCATCCCGCTGGCGGCCCCCTGCAGAGAACCGCGTCATGCCCGGATACTCCCTGATCGTAGCCTTGCATGTGCTGGCCGGCGTGGTGTCGCTGATCAGTTTCTGGTCGGCGGCGCTGATGAAGAAAGGATCGCCGCGCCACCGTGCAGTGGGCAAGGTCTACCTGGTGGCGATGGCGACCATCGTGGCCAGCTCGGTGCCGATCACGATCCAGTTCGCCTTCTTTCGTCAGCAGCCGTTGACGGCATTGTTCCTGGCCTACCTGATGGCCATCACCGGTAACGCCACCTGGTTGGCCTGGCGTGCGGTCACCGACAAACGTGACTGGAAAAAACTGGTGGCGCGCCCGGGCTGGCATCTGGCGCTGTGGCCGATGGTGGTGCTGGCGCTGGCCGTAGTGGCTACCGGCGTACAGCATCGGCAGGTGCTGTTCTTCGGTTTCTCGGCGATTGGTTTGTGGGCTGGCTGGCGAATGGTGACCTTTGCCCGCCGCGGCCCGGTCCGCCCGGACTGGGCTTTCCGTCAGCACTACCAGTCCATGCTGGGCGCCGGCATTGCCACCCATGTGGCTTTCCTTGGCATCGGTATGCGCCCCGTGTGGCGATGGTTGCATAGCCACACCTCGGTCCCGGCGTTGCTGATCGAGCTGTTCCCGTGGGCGGCGCCGCTGCTGGTGGCGCTGATTGCCGCGGCCTGGTTGAACCGCAAGTACGGTGGTCGGCGTGTGGCCAAGGTGGCAGCGGCGAAGGCGCAGTGAACTGCCGCCGTCCCAACGTTTGGGAGCCCCCGGGTGCGCTTCGCTTACCCGGGCTACAGAGCACAGAAGCCGCCCTTGGGCGGCTTCTTCCGTTGCAGTGATGTGGGCTGGCTCAGACGTCGCCGCCGTCGGCCCAGCCTTCGCCGCTGCCGCGCTGGAACACCGTGTCACCGTCTTGCACATCACCCGCCGGGAGGTGCACGGCGTCGGCCAAGCGTGCGTAGATCGGGGTGAAGTCCGGCTCGGTGGAGGCCATCAGCTGCTCGAAGCCGTCGATGACGAAATAGCTCTTCTGGAAGGTGTCGATGCGGTAGCGGGTGCGCATGATCCGTTCCAGGTCAAAACCAATCCGGTTCGGTGCGGCCGACTCGAGCGAGTACAGCGACTCGCCCTTGGACGAGACGATGCCGGCACCGTAGATGCGCAGCCCGTCGGCGGTGTTGATCAGGCCGAACTCCACCGTGTACCAGTACAGGCGGGTCAGGTTCTGCAGCGCGTCCGGGCCGATCGCATGCGCTTTGACCCCGCCACGGCCGTAGGCGGCCATGTAGTCGGCGAACACCGGGTTCATCAGCAGCGGCACATGGCCGAACAGGTCGTGGAACAGGTCCGGTTCGGCGATGTAGTCGATCTGGTCCGGGCGGCGGATCCACCAGGTTACGGGGAAACGGCGGTTGGCCAGGTGGTCGAAGAAATCGAGTTCGGGCAGCAGGCCTTCCACCCCGACCAGGGTCCAGCCGGTGGCCGCGCCCAGCACTTCGTTGAGCTGGTCGAAGCGCGGGATCATGTGCTCGCTCATGCCCATCTCGTCCTGGGCATCCAGGAACTCCTGGCAGGCGCGGCCAACCAGCAGCTCGCGCTGGCGCTGGTACAGGGTGCTCCAGGTGGCGTGGTCGTCGGCGCTGTAGCTGTCCCAGGGCTGTTCCACCACCGCTGTGGTGTAGACCGGCACATACCCCTTGTCGGTCTGCTGGTGTTCGACGCGGCGCGGGTTGGCTTCCATGGCGGCAGCTCCTTCGGGAATAAGTAACCGCATGGTAGGAAGCCTGCCGCGCAACAGGTGTGCGTAATTGCGCTGGCAGCCAGTTCTGACGCAATATTGTTGCGTCCATTCAATGGTGCGGAGCAACAAAGATGGCGTCGATGAATCTTGATCGCACGGATCTGCGGCTTCTGGTCGAAATACAGCAGCATGGCCGCGCCACCAACGCCGAACTGGCGGCGCGGGTGAACCTGTCGCCCTCGGCCTGCCTGCGGCGCGTGCAGCGGCTGGAGGCGGAGGGGGTGATCGTGGGCTATGGCGCACGCCTGGAGCCACGCGCCATCGACCTGGGCCTGCAGGCGTTCGTGCGCGTGCAGCTGTCCAAGCACGGCCAGGCGGCGATCGACCACTTCGTGCAGGCGGTGCAGCTATGGGATGAGGTGGTGGCCTGCCATGCGCTGACCGGCGACATGGACTACCTGCTGCAGGTCTACGTACGCGACCTGGATCACTTCTCGGCCTTCCTGCTGGACAAGCTGCTCAATGCGGCCGGTGTGGCCGACGTCAATTCCAGCTTCGTGCTGCGCACCGTGAAGGAGTTCCGCGCGCTGCCGCTGTCGCAGTTGGGGCGGTAAGGCGCTTCCTTCTCCCTCTGGGAGAAGGTGCCCCGAAGGGGCGGATGAGGGTAAGGGGCGAAGCCAATGGAACCCCCGCAGCAACTCGCTTTAACCGCACCCTCACCCAACCCCCGCTCCGCGCCCCGGCCCTCGCGCTGGCGCGAGGGCGTGCGTGAGGCAGCGAACCAATGGTTCGCAAGCTGCCTCTCTCACCCCGCCAGGAGAGGGGCTATGAGCGTCAACGCGCTGGGGCGCTGCAGTTCTTCTCGATGCCGCGCAGTTTCTCGATGCGGCTGCGGCTGTCCTGGCAGCGCTGGTGGGCTTCGGCCTGTGCAGCGGCGGCACGTGCATCGGCATTGCGCGCGGTTGCCACGCGGGCCTGCTGCAGGCGGGCGACGCCGGCACGGATCTGCGGCATTGCCGCCATCGCCGCTTTCTCGCCTTCCAGAATCGCGCGGCCACGCTGCTCGAAATCGGCCGCGCCGATATCCAGCACGGCGGGGCGGATCACCACGTCGGCGCGGACCAGTTCCTGCTCGCCCAGGCGCTGGCCCATGATGGTGATGGACTGGTTCACCGCACCCAGCAGGCCGCTCGGGCGCTGGCCGTTGGCACGGCTGGAGATATCCACGGCGATGACGAACTCGGCACCGAGCTGCTTGGCTGCATCCACCGGCACCGGGCTGACCACGCCGCCATCGACGAAGCTCTTGCCGCCGATGATGACCGGCTCGAACACGCCGGGGATGGAACTGGAGGCACGCACCGCCTGGCCGACATTGCCGCGCACGAACACCGCGCGTTCGCCGGTTTCCAACTGGGTGGCGACTGCGGCGAACGGCTTCTTCAGCTGCTCGGCCGGCTTGTTGCCGACCTGCGCGTTGACGTAGTCCTGCAGCTTCTGGCCCTGGATCAGGCCGCCGGAGAACAGGCGGATATCGCGGATGCTGGCTTCATCCAGCGCCACCGCCTTCTGCTGCATCTGGAAGGCGTTCATGCCACTGGCATACAGCGCACCGACAACGCTGCCGGCGCTGGTGCCGGACACCACCACCGGCTCGAAGCCGTTGGCTTCCAGCATCTTGATCACGCCGATATGGGCAAAGCCCTTGGCCGCACCACCGCCCAAGGCCACGCCGATCTTGACCGGCTTCACTGGCGTGCTCGGCTGCACCGCCATTGCTGCCGGCGGGGTGGGCTTGGTGTTCTCGCCGCCACAGGCCGCCAGCAGGCCGAACAGGGACAGGGACAGCAGCAGACGGGCGTTGCGCGCTTTCATGATGAACAGGCGGTGGGGGAAAGGGCGCCAGCATAGCGCTTTGTGTTGGGAGGGCACGTGGGCAGCAGGCGAAGTCGTTTAGGCAGGGCTGCGATTCGGGTTCAGTGTGCTGAAAAAGAGATCGTCATCCCCGCGCAGGCGGGGATCGCTCCGGGGCAGTACTGATGATGCTTGAAACCGTCATCCCCGCGTAGGCGGGGATCGCTCCGGCTTTTGAGGCTACCGCTAGAGCAAAAGCAAAGGCAGGAGCGATTCCCGCCTGCGCGGGAATGACGAGCCAAGGGCTAGGAGCCAAAGCGCAAAGCGCAAAGCCCAAAGCCCAAAGCCCAAAGCCCAAAGCCCAAAGCCCACAGTTGCGCTGGGCGTTGCTCCAGCAAGCAATCAGAAGTTGTTGTCACCATCCAGGATCCGGCCCAGCCCGCCCAGCACCGAGCCCTCACCGCGGCTCTGGCCCCCGCCCTGCGGCGCGGCGGCAAACATGCGGCCGGCCAGGCGCGAGAACGGCAGCGATTGCAGCCAGACCTTGCCCGGCCCGGTCAGGGTGGCCAGGAACACACCTTCGCCACCGAAGAACATGCTCTTCAAGCCGGCCACGCGACGCACGTCCATGTCCACGCCGGCGTGGTAGGCCACCACGCAGCCGGTGTCCACGTCGATGCGTTCGCCTGCGGCCAGCTCACGCTCGACCACGCAGCCACCGGCGTGCACGAACACCCAGCCGTCGCCTTCCAGCTTCTGCATGATGAAACCCTCGCCGCCGAACAGGCCGGTCATCACCTTGCGCTGGAAATGCACGCCCACCTGCACACCACGCGCGCCGGCCAGGAAGCTGTCCTTCTGGCAGATCAGCTTGCCGCCGTGCTGGTCCAGCTTCATCGGCAGCACCGTGCCGGGGTAGGGCGCGGCAAAGGCGACCTTGGCCTTGCCGTGGCCGGTGTGGGTATACACGGTGGCAAACAGGCTTTCGCCGGTGATGACCCGCTTGCCGGCGCTGAGCAGCTTGTCCATGAAGCCGCCGCCCTGGCCCTCGTGGCGGCCGTCACCGAATACGGTGTCCATCTGTACCGCCGAATCCTTGAACATCAGCGCGCCGGCCTCGGCAATCGCGCTTTCACCCGGGTCCAGTTCGATTTCCACGAACTGCATCTCATGCCCGACGATGCGGAAATCGATATCGTCGGCACGGTTGCGGTTGCCACCCAGCGGCGGCGGCATCGGTGGCGGTGCGGCTTGGCCGCCGAAATCGGCGATCTCGGTCACTGCCTGCCAGCCCTGCATGCCCTCGCGCCAGGCCAGTGCCTGGCGGCTGCCCTGGGCAAACCGGCGGGCGGCCTCGTCGTCCAGCGGGCCTACGCGGTCGGCTTGGCCGGGAATATGGAAATACCACTGGGTCATGACGGTGTGCCTGGGCGGGAAAGAAGCCCCAAGTCTAAGCGGGGCAAGGGCTTCGCACCGCTGGCAGGCGTCATCCTGCTGAATACCTGAACGATTGCGATACGAATGTTGTACTGCAACAATTTCGTGCTAGGCGCAGTTCCCCATTCCTCCTCAACAGGCCCTTCTCCGCCATGTCCCCGATCCGTTCCGTCCGCCGCCGTCTGCCGGCTGCGCATCCGCTGTTTGTCGCCGTTCTTGCCGTGCTGCCGTTGACCGCAGCCGCCCAGGACGCAGCGCCGGCCAAGGAGGCCGTCGCCCTCGATACGCTGCAGGTCACCGCGCAGCGCCGTGTGGAGAACGCCAAGGACGTGCCGGTTTCGATCACTGCCATCCAGGGCGAAAAGCTCGATGTGATCAGTTCCTCGGGCGACGACATCCGTTTCCTGTCGGCGCGCGTACCCAGCCTGAACATCGAGTCGTCCTACGGCCGTGCGTTCCCGCGCTTCTACATCCGCGGCCTGGGCAACACCGATTTCGATCTCAACGCGTCGCAGCCGGTGTCGCTGGTGTATGACGACGTGGTACAGGAAAGCGCGCTGCTGAAGGGTTTCCCGCTGTTCGACCTGGCCGGTGTGGAAGTGCTGCGTGGCCCGCAGGGCACCCTGTTCGGCCGCAACACCCCGGCCGGCGTGGTCAAGTTTGATTCGGCGCGTCCCTCGCAGGACGCCGATGGCTACCTCAAGGTCGGCTACGGCAGCTACAACACCTGGAACACCCAGGGTGCCTATGGTGGCCCGCTGACCGACCGCTGGTCGGCGCGCGTGTCGGCGCTGTACCAGCGCCGCGATGACTATGTCGACAACACCGTGGCCACTGCGCCCAACGATGGCTTCGAGGGCTATGACGAAGCCGCCGCCCGCGTGCAGTTCCTGTACGAAGGGGACGCCTTCGAAGGCCTGTTCAACCTGCACAAGCGCAAGCTCAACGGCACCGCGCGCCTGTTCCGTGCCAACATCATCGAGCCGGGCAGCAACAAGCTGGTTGATGGGTTCGATCGCGACAAGGTGTCGGTGGACGGCGTCAATTACTCCGAGCTGGAAACCTGGGGCGGCAGTGCGCGCCTGAAGTGGGATCTGGGCAAGGTCACCCTGTACTCGATCAGCGGCTATGAAACCGCCAAATCGCAGAACCGCGGCGACATCGACGGTGGCTACGGTGCCGCCTTCCTGCCGTCTTCGGGTCCCGGCCTGATTCCGTTTGCCTCCGAGTCGATGGATGGCTTGCCGGACCACCGCCAGATCACCCAGGAGTTCCGGGTCGAATCCAACGAATGGGGCCGCTTCGATTGGCAGGCCGGCGTGTTCTATTTCGACGAAGACGTCACCATCGACAGCTTCAATTACGACTCGCTCACCCCCGGCAATCCGCAGACCGGCCATGCCGTGCAGAGCCAGCGCAACAAGGCCTGGGCGGTGTTTGCCTCGGGCGATTTCGACGTCACCGACAAGTTCAAGCTGCGTGGCGGCGTGCGTTACACGCAGGACAAGAAGGACTTCACCGCCAGCGTGCTGCAGGCTGTGCCGTTCGGTACCCCGGTCAGCGGCCCGTACATCGCCAAGACCGATGTCGACGATGTCAGCTGGGACCTGAGCGGCGTCTACCAGATAACCGACGACGTCAACGTCTATGCACGCGTGGCCAAGGGCTTCCGCGCACCGTCCATCCAGGGCCGCCTGGCTTTCGGTGGGGTGTCACAGGCGGATTCGGAAAAGGTGATTTCGTATGAGGCCGGCATCAAGGCCGACCTGTTCGACCGGCGTGCACGCCTGGGCTTCAATGTTTTCCGCTACAACGTGGACGGCCAGCAGTTGATCGCGGTGGGTGGCAGCAACAACACCGCCACCCTGCTCAATGCCGACAAGACCATCGGCCAGGGCGCCGAGCTCGACTTTGAAGCCTATCTGTCCGACAACCTGCTGCTGACCCTGGGCAGCAGCTACAACGACACCGAGATCAAGGACAAGGACCTTGCGGTGGCGATTTGTGGCGGTGGCTGCACCATCACCGACCCGACCACCATCATCGGCGGCACCACGTACGCGCTGGTCAACGGCAACTCCCTGCCGCAGGCACCGAAGTGGATCCACAACCTGACCCTGCGCGCCAGCTTCCCGCTCAACGACGCCAGCGAGCTGTATGTGTACACCGATTGGGCCTATCGCAGCCCGGTTAATTTCTTCCTTTACGAATCGCCGGAGTTCCGCAGCCGTTCGTCGCTGGAAGGTGGGCTGCGTGCGGGTTACAACTGGGCCTATGGCCAGTACGACGTGGCCGTGTTCGGTCGCAACCTGACCAACCAGACCCGCGTGGTGGGTGCCATCGACTTCAACAACCTCACCGGCTTCCTCAACGAGCCGCGCACCTATGGGGTGGAGTTCACCGCGAAGTTCTGATCACCGGGTTGTTGCAGTGACAGACAAAGGGCGCGGATTTCCGCGCCCTTTGTGTTTCCGCCGGATTGGGGCGGTGATCACGATCTTCCTTGCGCCGGCGACGCAGGAGAGGGGAGTGGGCCCAAGTTACTTTTGCCGGCCATGCAGCGCGTCATGCAACACATCGAGCAGCTGCTCGTTGTCATCGCCGCGCTGTTCCCAGTACATGATGCCGCCCAGGCCCTGCTGCTTGACGTAGTCGGCCTTGATCCGCAGCGACTGCGGATCGTCATAGCTGATCATGCGCCGCTCCTTGGCATTCCACAGCCAGGGCACCTGTGCTTCCTCGTCCCAATGGCGTTCCCAATCAGTAGCGTTGAGACGGGTGTGGACGATGTCGCGCCAGGTGATGAAGCCGCCTTCGGTAGTGAATTTCTGGAAGCGGCCGTTGTTGTCGCTGCCGACATCGCCAAAGGTGCGGCCGTAGAACGGCACACCGACGTTGATCTTCCCGGCGGGCACGCCAGCATCAAGGAAGTATTTCACCGCATCCACGGTGGTGCGGCCCTGCGGCGTGGCCAGGGACGAGCGCTGGAAGCCGGAATGGTGGCCGGTGGTCTTGGTCAGGCTGCCGTAGAAGTCGTACGTCATCAGATTGATCCAATCCAATGAATCGGCGATGCGCGGCAGTTCCAGGCCCTCGGCAGCGCGGCCTTCGGCGGCGGCGATGGTCAGCAGGTAGTGGCGCTTGCCGGCGCCTTCGCGGTCCAGGCGGGCGCGCAGTTCTTCCAGCAGCACGGTGAAGTTGTGGCGGTCATCCGGGCTGTGGCTGATGTCGGCATCGCCCAGCGTCGGGTATTCCCAGTCGATGTCCAGGCCGTCGAGCTTGAACTGGTGCATCAGTGCAACGCTGCTGTCGATGAAGCGTGCACGCGCCGGCGCCGTGGCGGCTGCTTCGGAGAAGTTGCCCGCGCCCCAGCCGCCGATCGACAGCACGATCTGCAAGGACGGGTTGTCAGCGCGCTTGGCGACGACCGCGTGCAACCGTGCGGGGTCCACGTTCTGTGGCAGATAGACACTGCCGTCGGGCTTGACCACGGCGAAAGCGAAGTTGACCACGTCCAGTTTCTGCGCCGACAGCTGCAGCGGTGCCGGGCTGTCCATCACATAGCCGATCAGGCGCGGGGTCTGTGCCTGCGCAGCGAAGGGCAGCAGGGCTGCAAGCAGCAGTGCCTGCAGCCGGCGTGGTCGAAGGATTACGGGCATGAGAGGTCCCCCTCGGAAAGGACCCCGGACTGTACCCGGATACGCGTCGCAAAGCCCCCAGCGGTGACGTTGGAAACCATCGCGCCCCTGTAGAGCCGAGCCATGCTCGGCTGGAGCATTACCGATACCCCAGCAGCGCGTCGTATAGGGGCGGCATAGGCCGCAGTGCCGAGCATGGCTCGGCACTGCCCAAGGTCGGTGGGGCTTTCGGGCAAGCCTCTGCCGAGCATGGCTCGGCACTACATGTCCTGCTCAGCGGGCTTCGGGGATGTCCGACGTCAGTGCGGCGGTCTCTGCGGCGCAATCGCGCGGCATCGGCAGGTTGAGCGTGCGTGCATGCGACAGTTCTGCGCGGGCCTTGGCCAGGTCGGCGACAAACCCGGGGTTGTCATGCAGCCGCGCCACGGTTGCCGCGCCCATGAACTGGCCCTGTTGCACGTCGCTGTACCAATGCACATTGCAGACCAGGCGGCTATGGCCGTAGTTGCGGCCGCGTTCGATCAGGGCGGTGGCATGGTCCGGATCGATTTCCGACAGGATCAAGGCCCAGGCCCAGCCGATGGAGGTATGTCCGGACGGGTAGGAGCCGCTTTTGCGCAGGCCCGGCTCACTGTCGGGCGTGCAGGTAGGCGCATTGTTGACCATGAACGGACGCGGGCGCTGGTAATGGTTCTTCGCCGCCTTGGTGGCCGCGCTGGCATCGATGCGGCTGCGCTCCAGCAGGCGATACAGCACCGGCGTGGTCTTGGCCGTGACCGCAACGCCGAGCGCGCAGCTGAACTGGTCGGCGCCGGCGGGGAAGCTGAGATCGGCGTCGGCGTGGGCCTGCACGAAACGCGCGCTGTCGCGCATGGACAGCGCCTGGCGGGCGACGGCCTCGTCCAGTTGCGCGGCGACCGAATCGGGGGCGGGCGGTGCCGGACTCAATGCCAGGCTGTCGGGGATGGCCGCACCGACCAGGTAGCCGGTCACCGGGGTACCGGTGTCCTTGCCGGTGCTGGACGTGTGGGTGGGGGTGCTGGAGCAGGCGCTGAGCGCAGCGCCCAGGACAAGGGCGGCGCCGAAGCGCAGCGGGGAATCGAATAAAGACATTGCGACGACAACGGGATTGCAGGAGCGGGCAGGCATCATCGCACCAACCGCCATCAGGAGGCACAGCGGCCTTGCCGCCTGCCTTGCGCTGATGTCACCCCCTCCCTTGCGCGCAGCGCAGGGGAGGGTCGGGGAGGGGCAAAAGCAGCTCGGGCTTTTCGCAGCACAGTGGCAAACGCGGCCCCCTCCCTTGCGCGCAGCGCAGGGGAGGGTTGGGGGGGGTGCTTCTGGCGGGAGTTCTGCGCGGTAGTGGAGCGCATGCGCGCGAATCGACCCCCTCCCAGCCTCCTCCCTTGGCGTGCGCCAAAGGGGAGGGGCAAAAGCAGCTCGGGCTTTTCACAGCGCAGCGGCAAACGCAGCCCCCTCCCTTGCGCGCAGCGCAGGGGAGGGTTGGGGAGGGGGGCTTTGGGCGGGAGTTCTGCGCGGTAGTGGAGCGCATGCGCGCGAAGCGCACCCCCTCCCAGCCTCCCCCTTGGCTGCGCCAAAGGGGAGGGGCAAAAGCAGCTCGGGCTTTTCGCAGCGCAGCGGCAACCGTAGCCCCCTCCCTTGCGCGCAGCGCAGGGGAGGGTTGGGGAGGGGTGCTTCTGGCGGGAGTTCTGCGTGGTAGTGGAGCGCACGCACGCGAAGCGACCCCCTCCCAGCCTCCCCCTTGGCTGCGCCAAAGGGGAGGGGCAAAAGCAGCTCGGGCTTTTCGCAGCGCAGCGGCAAACGCGACCCCCTCCCTTGCGCGCAGCGCAGGGGAGGGTTGGGGAGGGGTGCTTTGGGCGGGAGTTCTGCGCGGTAGTGGAGGGCATGCGCGCGAAGCGCCCCCGTCCCGGCCTCCCCCTTGGCTGCGCCAAAGGGGAGGGGCGAAGCGAAGAGGCCTGCTCCCGGCTTAAAGCTGGCCCGCCCAGGCCGTCATCCGTCCGGCGTCCTCGCGCACCTCGATCGGGCCGCCAAAGACCTCCGACAGCGGCCCGGAACGCAGCAGTTCGGCGCGGCTGCCATCGGCGAAGATGCGGCCGCCCGTCATCAGCACCACGCGGTTGATCTCCGGGATCACTTCCTCGATGTGGTGGGTGACCAGCACCAGGGTGATGCCCTGCTGGGCGAGGTGGCGCATGCTGTCGATCAGGTGCTGGCGCGAGATCAGGTCCAGCCCGGTGGAGGGCTCGTCCAGCAACAAGGCCTTGGGCTGGTTGACCAGGGCACGGGCGATCAGCACGCGGCGGGTTTCACCGGCCGACAGCTCGGCATAGCTGCGGCCCAGCAACGGCAGGGCGCGGGCCAGTTCCAGTGCATGCCGCGCGCGCTGGCGCATGCTGTCGGTGACATCGCGGTGCGCCGGCACCACGTAGCTGGCGAAGAAGCCGGCGATCACCGCTTCCTCCACGGTCAGCCCGGGCATGCTGGACAGGTTGCTGGACAGGTCGCCGGTGACGATGCCCAGCTGCGCCCGCAGCCGGTCCACCTGCCAACGGGTCTGCCCCATCACCTTGACCGGCACATGGCCGTCGGCGCGTGCCAGCGGATAAAGCTCGCGCGTGATCAGCTTGATGAATGAGGACTTGCCGCAGCCGTTTGGCCCAAGGATGGCGGTGTGCTGGCCCTGCTCGATGCGCAGGTTCAGTTCGTGCAGCACGCGGACCTGGCCGCGAATGACGCAGGCATGGTCCAGTTCGATCAGGGGGGCCGCTTCGGCGGCGGGTGCAATGGACATTCAGGAGTAGGCGGCAGCTGAGGATTCGACCAACGGACCTGCCGCCGGAGGATGCAGTTTGCGCCGACAGCCCCCATGATGTGTAGCAGTTGTTTCATCTGCCACCGATGGCCTGGAGCCCGCCATGTCCGACGCACTGCTCGATTTCCTTACCGGTGGCATTGCCGGTCTGGGTTGGTGGGGCATGCTGGCCGTGCTGCTGGTGTTCACCCAGCTCACCATCTTCGCGGTGACCTTGTACCTGCACCGCAGCCAGGCCCATCGCGGCGTGGATTTCCACCCGCTGGTGTCGCATTTCTTCCGCTTCTGGGTGTGGCTGACCACCTCGATGATCACCCGCGAATGGGTGGCCATCCATCGCAAGCACCACGCCAAGGTGGAGACCGAGGAGGACCCGCACAGCCCGGTCACCAAGGGCATCAACATGGTGTTCTGGCGTGGCGTGGAGCTGTACCGCGAGGCGCGCGCGCTGCGGGGCGACATCGAGCAGTACGGGCGCGGTGCGCCGGAGGACTGGATCGAGCGCAGGCTCTATACCCCGCATGCCAATCTCGGTCCGATCCTGCTGTTCGCGATCAACACCGTGTTGTTCGGTCTGCCGGGCATTGCCTTGTGGGCGATCCAGATGGCATGGATTCCGTTCTGGGCGGCAGGCGTGGTCAACGGCCTCGGCCATTGGTGGGGTTATCGCAATTTTGAATCGGCCGACACCTCGACCAATCTCACGCCGTGGGCGTTCTGGATCGGCGGCGAAGAACTGCACAACAACCATCATGCCTTCCCGAGCTCGGCACGCTTCTCGATGCGGCGTTGGGAGTTCGACATCGGCTGGCAGGTGATCCGCCTGCTGCAGTTGTTGCGCCTGGCCAAGGTGCTGCGGGTAGCGCCGAGCATGGATATCCGTCCGAATATCGCCGTGCCCGATGCCGATACCCTGAAGGCGCTGTTGTCGCACCGCTTCCAGGCCATGACCGACTACCAGCGCAACGTGTTCGCGCCCGCCTTGAAGGAAGAGGCTGCCGCAGCAGGTGCCAAGCTGCGCAAGCTGCTGCCGCGGCGCATGCGCAAGGGCCTGGTCAACGACGGCCGCTGGCTCAAGCCGGCCTGCCGCGCGCAGCTGCAGGATTGGGTGCAGCAGCGCCCACGCATCCAGTTGCTGGTGGAGCACCGTGCGCGCCTGTCGGCCCTGCTGGAAGCCCGCAGCCAAGATGCGGCCGAGCGCCTGCGTCAGTTGCAGCAGTGGTGCCAGGAAGCCGAGGCCAGCGGCAGCGCCGCCTTGCAGGCCTACGCCGCGCGGCTGAAGGGCTATTCGCTCAGCGTCGCATGAAGACGACTCTCCTTGTATTCCTCATGCTGGGCTGTGCGTTGCCGGTGGCAGCGCAGGTACAGGACACCAGCGAGTACCTGCAGCGCATGGACAGCGATAGCGATGGCCGCGTCAGCCCGGACGAGTACCTGGCGTGGATGCTGTATGCCTTCGACCGGATGGACCGCAATGGCGATGGCGTGCTGCAGGCCGAGGAGCAGCCTGGCGGGCGCGGCAAGCCGATCAGCCGCGAGGAGCAGCGGCAGGTGATTCTGGCCCGTTTCGCCCGCCAGGATGCCAACGGCGACGGTTACCTCAGTGCCCGCGAACTGATGGCTCCACCGCGCTGATTTGCAAGCCATGAAATGCGGGATGTGGGTGTGTATGTGGGCGCGGCATAAGCCGCGAAGCCAGCCATCCAACCGAAGCCGATAGCGCATTGCAATTGATACAGGTCCGCTGTTCGCCACCCCCGCTTCACGGCTGACGCCGTTCCCACAAAACCCATCAAACACAATCGTCTTGAGATTCGCATGCCAGAACTACCCGAAGTAGAAACCACCCGACGCGGGCTGGAACCGCATCTGGTCGGCCAGCGCATCCATGGCGTGATCCTGCGGCGCCCGGATCTGCGCTGGCCGATACCGGCCGAGATTGAACAGCTGCTGCCGGGTCAGCGCATCGAAGCGATCCGTCGCCGCGCCAAGTACCTGTTGCTGGATACCGAAGCGGGCAGTGCGGTGTTGCACCTGGGCATGTCCGGCAGCCTGCGCGTGTTACCCGGCGATACACCGGTGCGTGCGCACGACCATGTCGATATCAGCCTGGACGATGGCCGCCTGCTGCGCTTCAACGACCCACGCCGCTTCGGTTGCCTGCTGTGGCAGCCGGCGGGTGAAACCCATGAACTGCTGCGTGATCTCGGCCCCGAGCCGCTGGACGAAGATTTCGACGGTGACTACCTGTTCCAGCGCAGCCGTGGCCGCAAGGCACCGATCAAGACCTTCCTGATGGACCAGGGCATCGTCGTCGGCGTGGGCAATATCTACGCGGCGGAGAGCCTGTTCATGGCCGGCATCAACCCCCTGCGCGAGGCCGGCAAGGTGTCGCGTGCGCGCTACCAGCGGCTGGCCGATGCGGTGAAGGAGATCCTGGGCCACGCGATCCAGCGCGGCGGCACCACCTTGCGCGACTTCATCAGCCCCGATGGTGCACCGGGATACTTCGAACAGGAGTTGCTGGTGTACGGGCGTGAGGGAGAGAACTGCAGGCAGTGCGGGCGTGTGCTGCGTTATGCCAGCATCGGCCAGCGGGCGACCGTGTGGTGCAGCAGCTGCCAGCGCTGAGCCGCAGCACGGTAGTGCCGAGCCATGCTCGGCAGAGGCCTTGCCGGGCCAATGCCAGGGTAGTGCCGAGCCATGCTCGGCAGAGGCCTTCCCGGCAATGCCAAGGTAACGCACGAGCCACGCTCGACAGAAGCGTTCCCGCTAGAGCCTCTGCCGAGCATGGCTCGGCACTACGCTGCATTGATCCGCGCCTTTTGGCCTGATCTTTGCTTGCACCGCCCCGACATTGCGATGATCCGCCTTCCATCCCCGACGGCTCACACGCATGCGATCTCCCTGGCTCTGCCTGTTGTTGCTGCCCACGCTGGCCCTGGCGGAAAGCCCGTCCACCCCGGATCCGGTCAGCGCGCTGCGCAATGGCCAACTGCAGCTGCAGGTGAGCTCGGCCTTTGGCGGCCGCGTGCTGTCGCTGCGGCGCGAGGGCCAGCCCAACTTCCTGCGCGTGGGGCCGGCAGTGAATACCGAGCCAAACCCGGAAGTGACCGCTGAAAGCGGCGACATCGCCTATCTCGGCCACGACGTCTGGGTCGGCCCGCAGTCGCAGTGGTGGTTGCACCAGCAGCTCAACCCGCAGCGGCGGGCGGCCAAGGCCAACTGGCCGCCGGACCCGTGGCTGTCGCTGGCGCCGGCACAGTGGCTGCAGCGCGATGCCGATCAGCTGCGCCTGCGTGGTGCCGCCAGTCCGGTGACCGGGATGCAGCTGGAGAAAAGCTTCCGGCTGGATCCGGCGCAGCCGGATACCGTGCAGCTGCAGGTCACCGGCCGCAACATCCGCGACAGCGCCGTCGCCTGGGACCTGTGGTTCAACACCCGCGTCCATCCCAATACACGCGTGTTCGTGCCAGTGGCCACGGCCAGCGATATCCGTGTGGATGGCGCGCCGGACGCGGGCACGCCGGATCACGTCTTCGCCGACGGCATGCTGGTGCTACGCGCGGGACCTGCCAGCAGCGGACCGCGCGGCAAGTGGTTTGTGCAGCCGACGGCAGGCTGGATGGCCGGCTTCAACGGCCAGCAGGTGTTGATCATCCGCTTTGCGATGCAGCCGCGTAGAGCCATCCATCCCGAGCAGGCGCAGGTGGAGTTGTACCTGGACGCTGGCGGCATTGCCGAGGGACTGCTGGAGATGGAAGTGCATGCGCCCTACACGACCTTGCAGCCGGGGGAGCAGATGCAGGCTGCCGAGCAGTGGACGCTGCTGGCCTGGGAGGGCGGCGACGATGCGCAGGCGCAACGTGCATTCCTGTGCGCACAGCAGCTGCAGCAAGCCTGCCAGTAGCGTAGCCCGGGTAAGCGCAGCGCACCCGGGGCTGTTTGCGGGGGAGTTGCGTTGCCGGTAAGGCCTCTGCCGAGCATGGCTCGGCACTACGCGCTGCTCCCTCCCTTTGCCGTAGGCAAGGGGAGGGCTGGGGAGGGGTAAGGCTTTGTGGCTTTTGCCGAGCATGGCTCGGCACCAGGTTTTGCTCCCTCCCTTTGCCGCAGGCAAGGGGAGGGTTGGGGAGGGGTAAGGCTTTGTGGCTTTTGCCGAGCATGGCTTGGCACCAGGTTTTGCTCCCTCCCTTTGCCGCAGGCAAGGGGAGGGTTGGGGAGGGGTAAGGCTTTGCGGCTTTTGCCGAGCATGGCTCGGCACTACCGCGGGGTTGGCTGAAGACGATGTTCATCCGCCGCCGGCGCGGGGCTGTCGATTCACACAATTGCGCCT
Organism: Stenotrophomonas sp. UBA7606; assembly: GCF_002477705.1. NCBI lineage: Bacteria > Pseudomonadati > Pseudomonadota > Gammaproteobacteria > Lysobacterales > Lysobacteraceae > Stenotrophomonas > Stenotrophomonas sp. UBA7606. Next base: position 30,090 of record NZ_DLJW01000124.1, read on the forward strand.
ACCATGCTGCGGTCCCCCATCGGCACGCACTTCCATGCAACGACGCGACTTCCTGCGCAATGCCGCCGCCGCGCTGGCGGCCTTTGGTCTTCCGGCGTTCAGCGCCTGCGCGGCGGGCAAGCCCGCGCAGCTGGGCCTGCGCCGCCTGGGCCAGCCGCAGCCCTTTGATTTCGCCACGCTCAAGGGCCAGGCCCGCGCGCTGGCGCAGGCGCCGTACCAGAGCCACAAGCGCACCCTGCCGGGCGCGCTGGAGAAACTGGACTGGGACCAGTACCAATCCATCAGCTACCGCCAGGACCACGCCTTGTGGGCGGACCAGCCGGGCAAGTTCCAAGCCAAATTCTTCCACCTGGGGCTGTACTTCCATTCGCCGGTACGCATGTACGACGTGGTCAATGGCAAGGCGCAGGAACTGGCCTATGACGGCGCGGCCTTCAACTACGGCAAGAGCGGCATCCACGATGGCGAACTGCCTGCGGACCTGGGCTTTGCCGGCTTCCGCCTCAATACCCGCAGCGATACCGACCGGGACTTCGCCGCCTTTCTCGGTGCCAGCTATTTCCGCGCGGTAGGCAAGGAAGGCCAGTACGGGCAATCGGCGCGCGGCCTGGCCATCGATACCGGCATGGGCCGCCCGGAAGAGTTCCCGGACTTCATCGCCTATTACCTGGAACAGCCCAGCGCGGAATCGGACACCCTCGTCGTCTATGGCCTGCTGGATTCGCCCAGCGTTGCCGGTGCCTATCGTTTCGCCATCACCAATGGTGATGTGCTGTTGATGGACATCGACAGCGCGTTGTACCCGCGCAAGGAAATCGAACGGCTCGGCATCGCACCGTGTACCAGCATGTACCAGGTCGGCGAGAACGACCGCCGCATGGATTGGGATTGGCGGCCGGAGATCCACGACACCGATGGTCTGTCGATGTGGAACGGTGCCGGTGAGTGGATCTGGCGGCCGCTGTGCAACCCGGCCAACCTGCGCTTCAACATGTTCGTGGACAACAACCCACGCGGCTTCGGCCTGCTGCAGCGTGACCGCAACTTCGACCATTACCAGGACGACGGCGTGTTCTACGAGAAGCGCCCCTGCCTGTGGATCGAACCCAAGGGGCAATGGGGCGAAGGCTCGGTGCAGCTGGTCGAGATCCCCACCGTTGATGAAACCTTCGACAACATCGTCGCCTTCTGGAACCCCAGGACCAAGCCGCAGCCGGGCCAGGAACTGTTGGTCGGCTATCGCCTGTACTGGGGCGCCGAGCCACCGGCACGCCCGCCGCTTGCCTACTGTGTGGCCAGCCGTACCGGCCTGGGCGGCATCATCGGCAAGAAGCGTGAGTATTTCTCATGGCGCTTCGCGGTGGATTTCGAAGGCGGTGAACTCGCCAGCCTGATCGACAAGGCCGAAGTGGAAGCGGTGGTGGAAACCAGCCGTGGCCGCGTGGAAGTGGTATCGGCGCGGCCGCTGCGCGAGATCAAGGGCTACCGCGCGATGTTCGACCTGGTGCCGCCGGAGGGCAGTAGCGAGCAGATCGACGTGCGCCTGTACCTGCGCAGCGGCGGCAAGACCCTGACCGAAACGTGGTTGTACCAGTACAGCCCGCCGCCCGCTGGTGCGCCGGAGCGGACGTTGTATTGAAGCGCTTGAGCCCCTCTCCCTCCGGAGAGGGGTTGGGGAGAGGGTCGGTGCGAAGCCACCAGAATGCGAGCTGCAGCAAGCTCCACCCCAACCCTCATCCGCCCTATGGGCACCTTCCCCCAAGAAGGGGGCTGCAGTCCCGGAGGGAGAAGGAAGGCGTTACAACGGCAGCGGCGCCTGCATCGGATCAATCCGCCCTTCGCCGCGGGTGATCTTCTTGAACTCGGCGCGGCTTACCGACACGTAGCGGTCGTTGCCGCCGATCTCCACCTGCGGGCCGTCCTGCACGGCGAAGCCGTTTTCGTCCACGCGCACGGTCATCGTCGCCTTCTTGCCGCTGTGGCAGATGGTCTTGATCTCCTGCATCTCGTCGGCCCAGGCCAGCAGGTATTGGCTGCCTTCGAACAGTTCGCCACGGAAGTCGGTGCGCAAGCCGTAGCACAGCACCGGGATGCGCAGCTGGTCGACCACCTCGGACAGCTGCCACACCTGCGACTTGCTCAGGAACTGCGCCTCGTCCACCAGCACGCAACCGAGCTTGCCGTGGGCGGAAATGTCCTGCTTTATCAGCGCCTCCAAGTCAGTATCACGCTCGAAAGTGGTGGCTTCGGCCTGCAGGCCGATCCGCGAGGCGACCACGCCGGTGCCGACGCGGTGGTCCAGGTGCGGGGTCAGCAGGGCCACCCGCATGCCGCGCTCGCGGTAGTTGTGCGCGGACTGCAGCAGGGTGGTGGTCTTGCCGGCGTTCATCGCCGAATAGTAGAAATAGAGCTTGGCCATGCCGCATTTTACCGCGCCAGCCGGCGCTCACGGGCGATGGCTTACACTGCCTGCCTGCGACTGAAACCACCCCATGCTGGACTCCCTCAATCCCCCCCAACGCGCGGCGGCTGTGCACGCCGAAGGTCCTCTGCTGGTGCTGGCTGGTGCCGGCAGCGGCAAGACGCGCGTGATCGTCGAGAAAATCGCCCACCTGATCGGCATTGGCCGCTACAGCGCCCGCCGCATCGCCGCGATCACCTTCACCAACAAGTCGGCCAAGGAAATGCGCGAGCGTGTGGCCAAGCGGCTGCGCGCCGAGGACGCAGCCGAGGTCACCATCTGCACCTTCCACGCCCTGGGCCTGAAGTTCCTGCAGATCGAACATGAACAGGTTGGGCTGAAGCGCAACTTCTCCATCTTCGATGCCGACGATGCCGGCGCGCAGATCAAGGATCTGCTGGGCGGCAGCAGTGCCAAGCCCGACGACATCGAGGACATGAAAAACCTGATCTCGCGGGCCAAGAACGCCGGGCTGTCGCCCGAGCAGGCGATGGCGGCGGCGCGCAGCAACCGCGAGAAGGACGCGGCGATGGTCTACGAGCTGTACCAGACCCGCCTGACCTCGTTCAATGCGGTGGATTTCGATGACCTGATCCGCCTGCCGGTGCAGGTGCTGGAAGAGCACCCGGATATCGCCCTGGCCTGGCGCGAGCGCATCGGCTACCTGCTGGTCGACGAATGCCAGGACACCAACGATGCCCAGTACCGCCTGCTGAAGCAGCTGGCCGGGCCCGCCGGCAACTTCACCTGCGTGGGTGATGACGACCAGTCGATCTATGCCTGGCGTGGTGCCAATCCCGAGAATCTGCAGCAGATGGGCGTGGATTACCCCAAGCTGCAGATCATCAAGCTGGAACAGAATTACCGCTGCTCCAACCGCGTGCTGCGCGCGGCCAATGCGCTGATCGCGCATAACCCGCACGAGCATCTGAAGACCCTGTGGTCCGACCAGGCCGATGGCGAGCGTATCCGCGTGTGGGAGTGCCGCAACAGCGAACACGAAGCGGAAAAGGTGGCGGCGGAAATCCATTTCCTTGCGACCAGTCGCAAGATTCCGTGGAGTGATTTCTGCATCCTGTTCCGCGGCAATTTCCAGTCGCGGCCGCTGGAAAAAGCCATGCAGCTGGTCGGTGTGCCGTATCACCTCAATGGCGGCACGGTGTTCCTTGAGCGGCAGGAGGTGAAGGACACGTTGGCGTGGTTGCGCTTGATCGTGAACCCGGACGACGACACGGCTTTCATGCGTGCGGTGCAGTCGCCCAAGCGTGATGTCGGCGCCAGCACGCTGGCCAAGTTGGCGGAGCTGGCTTCCGAGAAGGACATCCCGATGGCGCAGGCGGCCGAGAGCATGGGCGCGTTGGCCCAGCTCACCCCGCGTGCGGCCAACAGCCTGAGCAAGTTCACCGACATCCTGCGCGCGCTGCGGCTGGACATGCGGCAGATGAGTTCGGGCGATCTGGTGCGGCGCGTGGCCAAGGATTCGGGCATGTTGGCCGAGCTGCGGCATGCGGCCAAGGACACCGCCGGTTACGAGCGGCGCGCCAACAATCTGGAAGAACTGGCCTCGTGGTTCGAGAGCGGCCCACGTGGTGCCAGTGCCGCCGACATGGCCGCGCAGCTGGCGCTGATCTCGCGCAACGACAAGGATGACGGCGGCAACCAGGTGCGGATGATGACGCTGCACGCGTCCAAGGGCCTGGAGTTTCCGTATGTGTTCATCGTTGGCTGCGAGGACGGCGTGCTGCCGCACCAGGTCAGCCTGGATGAAGGCAACCTGCAGGAAGAGCGGCGTTTGCTGTACGTGGGCATCACCCGCGCCAAGATCCAGTTGTGGATGAGCTTCAGTCGCTTGACCCGCAAGTTTGGCGAGCACATCCGGCTCAAGCCGAGCCGGTTCTTTGATGAGATTCCGGCCGGCGAGATCCAGCGCGATGGTGCCGACCCGGTGGCCGATGCCGCGCACAAGCAGGAGCGCGCCAAGGCAGGCCTTGCAGCGATCCAGGCGCTGTTTGATTGATGCTTGTCTCCTCCCCTTTGGCGCAGCCAAGGGGGAGGCCGGGACGGGGTAGCTTTTGGCCTCGGTCTTGCGCTTTGATTGGGCTCAGCGCAAACAGCCCATCAGCCCTCCCTGAGCAAAAGGGGCGGCGGTAGTGCCGAGCCATGCTCGGCAGGGGCTCTACCAGCAAAAATCATAAGCACCCCTCCCCAACCCTCCCCTCTGTTACGCAGAAGGGAGGGGGCACGGCTTTGCTCCTCCCCTTTGGCGTAGCCAAGGGGGGAGGGTTGGGAGGGGGTAGCTTTTGGCCCCGGTCTTGCGTTTTGATTGGGGCTCAGCGCAAACAGCCCGTCAGCCCTTCCTGAGCAAAAGGGGCGGCGGTAGTGCCGAGCCATGCTCGGCAGGGGCTCTACCAGCAAAAATCAGAAGCACCCCTCCCCAACCCTCCCCTCTGCTACGCAGAAGGGAGGGGGCACGGCTTTGCTCCTCCCCTTTGGCGTAGCCAAGGGGGAGGTTGGGAGGGGGTAGCTTTTGGCCTCGGTCTTGCGTTTTGATTGGGGCTCAGCGCAAACAGCCCGTCAGCCCTTCCTGAGCAAAAAGGGGCGTTGGTAGTGCCGAGCGATGCTCGGCAGGGGCTCTACCAGCAAAAATCAGAAGCACCCCTCCCCAACCCTCCCCTCTGCTACGCAGCAGGGAGGGGGCCAACGCCGAGCACCTTATGTCTCTGATCCAAACCGAACGCCTGCAACTGCGCCTGCTGCGCGACGACGACGGCGATGCTGCTGGCATGTTGCAGCTGCTCAACGAGCCGGGTTTCCACGAGTTCATCGGTGACCGCGGCGTGCGCACGGTGGAGCAGGCGCGCGATTACGTGCGCAATCACACCTTCGGCAGTTATGCCGCGAACGGCTTCGGCATGTATGCGATTGAACGCCGCAGCGATGGCGCCTGGCTGGGCAACGCCGGATTGGTGCGGCGCGATGGCCTGCCCTGCGCGGACGTTGGCTACGCCCTGCTGGGCGCGTACACCGGCCAGGGCTATGCGCTGGAAGCGGTGCAAGGCGTGCTGGCTTATGCGCGCGGCGCGCTAGGCCTGGGCGAACTGCGTGCGGTGGTCTCGCAAGGCAATGCGCGCTCCGTCGCGCTGCTGGAAAAGGCCGGCTTCCGTGATGACGGCATGGTGGTGCTGCCCGGCAAGGACGAACAACTGCTGCTGTTCGTCAATACGCCCGCCTGAGTCCGTAGCCGCGTAGCCCGGGTAAGCGCAGCGCACCCGGGGGTGGGGATCTCAGCGATTTACGGGTTTCCGGCAACGGCCCCGGGTGCGCTGCGCTTACCCGGGCTACGGTCGGACGTTTGCCTGCGTCGGCTCAGCCGCCCAGTTGCTGCTGCAATGCGGCCAGCTGCTCCTGCAGCGCGGCGATGGTGGCTTCCAGCTGCTTCACGCGATCTTCCAGTGCGCTGTTGCCGGCTGCCGCAGCAGCGCCGGCCGGTGCACGGTACTGCGCCGCCAAGGCCTCCACATCCACCGCACCACACAGCAGGTGCATGTAGCGGTCTTCGCGCTGCCCGGCGGCACGCGGCAGCTGCACGACCAGGCCGCGTTGCTGCATGCGCTCCAGCTGGTGACGCAGGTCGGCGGGGTCGGCGAACTTGGCCATGCGCTCGCTGCGGATGGCCAGCTCACCGGCGGTCTGCGGGCCGCGCAGCAGCAACAGGCCGAGCAGGGCCACCTGCTGGCGCGGCAGGTCCAGCTTGAGGCCGGTTAGGTGCTCGTAGCGCTCGGCGCGCGAGGAGAAATGCTGGCGGGCCAGGCCCATGGCTTCCAGTTGGCGCAGCGCGTACTGCACCTTGCCGGCTTCCAGGTTCATCACCGGCTCGCGTGCGGTCTTCTGGTTGGCGGCCACCTGGGCGGCGTTGACCGTGAGCGGGTAGGTGTCCGGGGTGGTGGCCTCCTTCTCGATCAGGCAGCCCAGCACGCGTGCCTGGTCGGCATCGAGAACGGGCAAATCGGGGGTCTGGCTGGCGTCGGTCACGGCGGGGCTCCGGTGTAGCTGGGGGGCGCAAGCATAGCCGAGAGCCCTACCGGGGACAGGGCAGGCTGCCCGCGCAAACCCGCTGCCGCGCCCGGTTTGGCCCGTTTGGCGTCCGGGCCAAGGTTCCGGCCCGGCTCACCCTGCAAGGCGGCCAAGGCGGGGAGCCGGTAAACTTGGCCGGTTTTCGAAGATCCCGGTAGTTTCCATGTCCCGATTCCCTGCCCTTCCCCTGCTGGCCGGCGCCCTGCTGTCGCTGGCCGCCTGCAGCACCACCGCGCCGCAGCGCCACGTTTCGCCGGCCCCGGCCGATGCGGTCGTGGCCCCGGCCAATGCGCCCAACGACAACCTCAATGCCGTGCTGTGGGTGCAGCGTTCGCAGGAATACCGGGCCAGCGCGCTGCAGACCTGGAAGCTGGCCGGCGCGCAGCTGGATACAGCCCTGGCCGATGGCCGCTGGACCGCGCTGCTGCCGGAAGAGGGCGGCAACCATCAGTCGGCGACCCTGAAGCCGGCCGTGGTGGTGGACGTGGACGAAACCGTGCTCGACAACTCGCCCTACCAGGCGCGCCTGGTGAGTGAGGGCACCAGCTACAACGACGCCACCTGGGAAGCCTGGGTGGACGAGCAGAAGGCGCAGCCGGTGCCGGGCGCGGTGCAGTTCGCACAGGCCGCTGCGGCCAAGGGCGTGACCATGATCTACATCAGCAACCGCACCGCGGCGATGAAGGACGCCACCATCGCCAACCTGCGCAAGGTCGGCTTCCCGGTCGCCGATGACAGCGTCTATCTGGGCCTGGGCACGCCGGTGCCGGGCTGCAAGGAGCACGGCAGCGAGAAGGGCTGCCGCCGTCAGCTGGTGGCGCAGCAGTACCGCGTGCTGATGCAGGTGGGCGACCAGTTCACCGACTTCCTGCAGGTCGAGGACAACAGCCTGGCCGCGCGCGACCTGCTGCTGGACAAGTACCAGGGCTGGATCGGCTCGCGCTGGTGGATCCTGCCCAACCCCACCTACGGTGGCTGGGAAGGGGCCGCGATCAACAATGCCTGGTCGCTGCCGGCCGATCTGCGCAATGGCGCCAAGCGCGAAGCCCTGGAGCTGGCCCGATGAACCGTGCACCGTTGCCGCTGCGCAATGACGAGCGCCTGATCTTCGCCCTGGACGTGCCCGGCAAGGCCGAGGCCCTGGAATGGGTGGACAAGCTCGACGACGCCGTGTCGTTCTACAAGATCGGCATGGAACTGCTGGCCTCGGGTGAATACTTCGACGTGCTGGACGCGCTGGCCAAGCGCGACAAGCGCGTGTTCGTCGACCTGAAGTTCTTCGACATTCCGGCCACCATTGCCGGCGTCATCCGGCGCCTGTCGCAGTGGCCGGTGAGCTATTGCACCATCCATGGCTGGCACCCCGGCATGATGGAAGCGGCTGCGGCCGCCAACAGCTCGGAGATGCGCCTGCTGGCGGTCACCGTGCTGACCTCGATGGGGCGGCCGGACCTGGTGCAGATGGGCATCGACCGTGAACCCGTCGACGTGGTGGTGGAGCGCGCGCTGGCCGCGCAGCGCGCCGGCATCGACGGCGTGATCGCCTCGGGCCAGGAAGCCGCGCCCATCCGCGCGGCAACCGGTCAGGGTTTCTCCATCGTCTGTCCCGGCATCCGCCCCGGTGGCCCGGTGGGTGACGACCAGCAGCGCACGGTCGGCGTGGCCCAGGCCTTTGCCGACGGTGCCGATGCCATCGTGGTCGGCCGGCCGATCCGCCTGGCCGCCGATCCGCGTGCCACGGCGCTGGCTATTCAGCGTGAAATCGCCGAATCAATCAAATAAAATCAATCACTTATATGGTTGTTTATAAAGTGTTGCTTTAACTGAATCGGACGCGTAGGCTACGTTCCGTCCGGCTCTGCCGGCGATGCGTCAAACATGTCTACCGGCTTCGCGCCGGCTTGAGGGGTCTGTCACCGGCAACGGGGCGGCCTCTTTTTTTGTCTGGGATTTGGGAGTCGGGGTTGGGGGATTGGATGAAGGTGGACAGCAGGCGCCCCGCTTCCCAAAGCGACGAGCGCTGTTGCCAGCTACGAATCCCCAATCCCGACTCCCAAATCCCCGCTCCACCGTGACGGCCATGCTTGCTGCTGTCACCGGGCAGGCATCAAGATGCTGGGCCTACGGGGAGGATAGCCGCCGCCATGCAACGCCGTTCACTACGCAACTGCCACCGCATCGTGTTGGCTTCGGTCTGCCTTGTCGCCCTGCTGGCGGCCTGCAAGCGCAATACCGAGCCCTTGCCCGGCGCCGCCACCGAGCCGGCCGCCGCCGTGCGGCAGCTGGCCCAGTACCTGCACGACAATGATCTGGCCGGTTATGCCCGGGCCTCGGTGCCGCCGGATCAATACGCCGCGCTGGAGAAGGCCTGGGCGCAGGGCGATAGCCGCTGGCCGCTGACCGAGCTGCCGCTGGATGAGAAGCTGCCGTCGTTGCTGGCCACCTTGTCCGAGCCGGGGGCCGAGCAGAAGCTGCAGCGTGCATTCCGCGCCCAGTTCGAGGGGCAGTCGGCCGCGGTGCGCCAGGCCGCCCACTCGCTGGGCATGTTCGGTGTGCAATACATCACCCATCAGGGCGAGTACTCCACCGAGGAACGCAGCCACTACGTGCAGTTGGTGACCGCATTGAGCGACTGGGCCCAGGCCGCGCCGCTGTCGGACGCCAAGCTGGCCAAGTCCAACATCGCCGTGTTGACCGCCGCCGCGCGCGCCACCGGCCTGGACAGCGCGCAGCGCCTGCAGCAGGCCGGCATGACCGCCAGCCTGCAGCGTCTGGGGCCGTTTGCAGCGGCCCTGAAGCGGGTACTGGCCAGCTATGGGCTGGCGCTGGACGACAGCGTGGCGCAGATGCGCACCGGCCTGACCGCGCAGAATGGCGACAACGCGCTGGTGCGTGTGCAGTACCCCTTGGCGGGCAAGGAGCTGGACCTGCAGGTGGCGCTGGTGCGCCGGGAGGGGCATTGGTATCTGGCCCGCACCCTTGCCGAAACCGATGCGGTGCTGACCGCGGCCAGCGCTGCCGAGAAGGCCAGGAACGCGGCCGCAGAAGCCGCTGCGGCAGCGGCCGACGCAGAAACCCGCGCAGCCTCCGACAGCGCCAAACCCCCAGCTAAGCCATAATGCGGCGGATGCCGAAACAGAATTCCCAGCCCGAACAGGGCGACCTTCTTCCCCCGGACGACGCCAGCCAGGCGCCGGCCACCCCTACCGCTGCCATCGTCCCAGGTGCTGCCACGCGTGCCCCGCAGGCCCGCGTCGCCGGCCGCCGGCCGCTGTGGGCGCGCCTGCTGGGCAAGCTGATCGAGCCCTGGCTGGGCTTGAAGATCGAGCCCGAGCAGGCCGGCCAGCACAACGACGGCCGCCCAGTGGTGTACGTGCTGGAGGACTACGGTCTGTCCAATGCGCTGATCCTGGACAAGGCCTGCCGCGATGCCGGCCTGCCGTCGCCGCTGGTGCCGCTGGCCGGCGACCCTACCGGGCGCAAGCGCGCCTACGTGGCGCTGTCGCGGCGTTCCAGCAACAGCGCGCTGATCCCCGAGCAGCGCGGCGCCAAGACCCACTCCGATTCGCTGGCCAAGCTGCTGCAGGCGCACCGCGCCAACCCCGGCTTGGACGTGCACCTGGTGCCGGTGTCGATCTTCGTTGGCCGCGCCCCGGACAAGCAGAGTGGCTGGTTTGCGGTGCTGTTCTCGGAAAACTGGGCGCTGGTGGGCCGCTTCCGCCGCCTGCTGGCGATCCTGCTGAACGGCCGTGACACCATCGTCCGCTTCGCCCCGCCGGTGTCGCTGCGCGAAACCGTGGAAGAGGGGCTGGAGCCGGAACGCACGGTGCGCAAGCTGCAGCGCGTGCTGCGTACCCACTTCCGTCGCATCCGCGAATCGATCATCGGCCCCGACCTGTCCACCCGCCGCCTGCTGGTGGACAAAGTGCTGGAGTCGGACCCGGTGCGCGAGGCCATTGCCGTCCAGGCCAAGCGCGACAACTCCAAGACCACCGACGCCTGGAAGAAGGCGCAGGGCTATGCCTGGGAAATTGCCGCCGATTACTCCACCCCGGTGGTGCGTTCGGCCAGCTTCCTGCTCAGCCATGTCTGGAACCGCATCTATGCCGGCGTGCTGGTGCACCACTTGGACAAGTTCAAGGAAGCCGCGCCGGGCCACGAAATCGTCTACGTGCCCAGCCACCGCAGCCACATGGACTACCTGCTGCTGAGCTACCTGCTGTATGACCGCGGCATCGTGCCGCCGCACATCGTGGCTGGCATCAACCTCAACCTGCCGGTGGTCGGCACCTTGCTGCGCAAGGGCGGTGCGTTCTTCATCCGCCGCTCGATCAAGGGCAATGCGCTGTATTCGGCGGTACTCAGCGAGTACGTCGCGCAGTTGGTGGCCGGTGGTTATTCCATCGAATACTTCGTCGAAGGCGGGCGCTCGCGTACCGGCCGGCTGCTGCAGCCCAAGGGCGGCATGATCTCGATGACGCTGCGGGCCTTCCTGCGCCAGCCGCGCAAGCCGGTGCTGTTCCAGCCCATCTACGTCGGCTATGAAAAGCTGATGGAGGGCAACAGCTACCTGGACGAACTGTCGGGCCGGCCGAAGGAAAAGGAATCGATCTGGGCCCTGCTGTGGGGCATCCCCAAGGTGCTCAAGCAGAACTACGGCCAGGTGGTGGTGAACTTCGGTGAGCCGATCGCGCTGAACGACGTGCTGGCCGAGAAGGCACCGGACTGGGACGGCCAGCCGGTGGGCGAGGACGAGAAGCCGGCGTGGTTGTCGAGCACCGTCAACACCCTGGCCGAGTTGATCCAGGAGCGCGTCAACGCCGCTGCCGACGTCAACCCGATCAACCTGCTGGCGCTGGCCCTGCTGTCCACGCCCAAGCATGCGATGGGTGAGGCCGATCTGATCGCGCAGATCGAGTTGAGCAAGAAGCTGCTGGTGGAAATGCCGTATTCCGACCGGGTCACGGTCACCCCGCATTCGCCCGAGCGCATCATCGCCCACGCCGAGGAAATCAACGTCCTCACCCGCATCAAGCACCCGCTGGGCGATGTGCTCAGCGTCAGCGGCGACACCGCGGTGCTGCTGAGCTATTTCCGCAACAACGTGGTGCACCTGTTCACGGCCTCGTCTTGGGTGGCCTGCTGTTTCCAGAACAACCGCCGCATGAGCCGTGGCGGCCTGCTGCGCTTGGGCCGTGGTTTGTACCCGTTCCTGCAGCAGGAGCTGTTCCTGCCATGGACCGAGGACGAGTTCGCCGCGC
>NZ_DLJW01000006.1:0-52189 GCF_002477705.1 Stenotrophomonas sp. UBA7606
TTCCTGAAGTACGATCCGGTTGTTCGCAAGCACGTGATGTACAAGGAAGGCAAGATCAAGTAATCCCTCCGGATTGTTTGAACTGCTGTTCCACACAGAACCCGCCGCAAGGCGGGTTTTGTGTTTCAGTGCCGTGAAAAAGTTCCCGACCTGCCTGCATGAACACATGCAGCGGCAGCATCAGTGGGGTACAAGTCATCGCCTACAATCGGACAGATGAGTGCAATCGATACGCCCACTGTGTGTGAAGTAGCCATCGTCGGCGGCGGTGCCGCTGGTGTGTTGGCCGCCATCGGCATCCTGCGCGGCGCACGGCGGCCGCTGCGCTTGTTGATGATCGAGCCGTCGTTGCCGCTGGGCCGTGGCGTGGCCTACGCCACCCCGCGCGAGGAGCATGTGCTGAACGTGCCCGCCGCGAAGATGAGTGGCTTTCCTGAACAGCCCGAGGATTTCCTCGATTACCTGGGTACTGTGCCGGCCTTCGCAGGTATCCCGCGGGAAACCCTGGCGGCGCAGTTTGTATCGCGCGGCCACTACGCCAATTACCTGCGCGAGCGTCTGCAGCAAGCCGTGGATACCAGTCCGGCACAGCTGGAAATCATTGCCGCGCGCGTGCAGGCCTTGCAGCCGGAAGTGGATGCGGTGCGGCTGCGACTGGATTCGGGGCGCGACGTGCAGGCTGGCAAGGTGATTCTTGCGGTCGGCAATGCGCTACGGCCCTTGCCGGCGCGTGGTGCCAGCAGCCTGCCCGAAGCCAAGCGCATCGAGGCCTGGGATTACGCTGCGATGGCGGATATTCCCGTTGCAGCCGACGTGGCGATCATCGGCTCCGGCCTGAGCATGGCTGATGCGGTGGCCACGCTGCAGGCCAACGGCCACCGTGGGCGCATCCACGTGATGTCGCGGCATGCGTTGCTGCCGCTGCCGCATGCCAAGGGCGCACCGGCCGACTACGACCCCGCGCCGCTGCTGGTGATGAACCTGCGCCAGCGCCTGCATGCCCTGCGCCAGCATGCCGCCGACGCGGCCGTGCGGGGCATTCCTTGGCAGAGCGTGATGGAGCGCATCCGGCCGCTGGGCCAGGCCCTGTGGCAAAGCCTGTCGGCCGACGACCAACGGCGCTTCCTGCGCCATGTGGTGCGCTACTGGGATGTACATCGGCACCGCATCTCCGCCCCGCTGCATGCGCAGCTGCTGGACGTGCAGCGGCAGGGCCGCCTGCAGCTGCATCGCGGCCGCCTGGAGACCGCCGTGGCCGAAGGTGCGTGCGTGCGCCTGGCTGGGTTGGACCGCTGGCGCAGGCCGCTGCAGCTGGAAGTGCAATGCGTGATCAACGCCACCGGCGTGGAGATGCGTGCGCAGGCCATGCGCAACCCGCTGCTGCAGCAATTGCTGGGCAGTGGCGTGGGGCGGGCAGGACCGCATGGCATCGGCGTGGATACAGCACCGGATGGCCGCCTGGTCGATGCCGAGGGTGTGGTCGAACCGCGCGTACAGGTGATTGGCAGCCTGTGTATCGGCAGCCTGTGGGAAAGCCTGGCGATTCCTGATCTGCGTGGGCAGGCGGCGGTGGCGGCAAAACAAGCCCTGTAGTGCTTCTGCCCCCTCCCTTTTGCGCAGCAAAGGGGAGGGTTGGGGAGGGGTTGGCTTTTGAGGTCTTTCCAGCACTGCCGGCTTCGCGGCTTACGCCGCTCTAAAGGGGGGCTGGTAAAGCCCCTGCCGAGCATGGCTCGGCACTACAGGTAGCGTTGGCCGGCTTCCCGTAAAATGGGCGCATGGATGTCTCCCACTTGCTCGACGGGCTGAATGCAGCCCAGCGCGAGGCCGTTTCCGCGCCTCCCGGTCACCACCTGATTCTTGCCGGCGCCGGTTCCGGCAAGACGCGTGTGCTTACCCACCGCATCGCCTGGCTCAACGAAGTCTGTGGCGTGCCTACCCACGGCATCTTCGCGGTCACCTTCACCAACAAGGCCGCAGGCGAGATGCGCCATCGCATCGACGCGCAGCTGGCCAACGGCAGCCGCGGCATGTGGATTGGTACCTTCCACGGCCTGGCCCACCGCTTGCTGCGTCTGCACTGGGCCGAGGCCAAGCTGCCCGAAGCCTTCCAGGTGATGGATTCGGACGACCAGCTGCGCCTGGTCAAGCGCGTGGTGCAGCAGTTGGAGCTGGACGACGGCAAGTATCCGCCCAAGCAGGTGATGTGGTGGATCAATACGCAGAAGGATGAAGGCCGCCGACCGCAGCACATCCAGCCCGAGCCGCATGACCAGTGGGGCGAGACCCTGCGCCAGGCCTATGCGGCCTACCAGGAGCGTTGTGATCGCGCCGGCCTGGTCGACTTCGCCGAGCTGCTGCTGCGCGCGCACGAGCTGCTGCGCGACAACCCGGCGCTGCTGGCGCACTACCGCGCCCGTTTCCGCGAAATCCTGGTGGACGAGTTCCAGGACACCAACGCCATCCAGTACGCCTTCGTGCGGGTACTGGCCGGCGACAGTGCGCATGTATTCGTGGTCGGTGACGATGACCAGGCCATCTACGGCTGGCGCGGGGCCAAGGTCGAGAACGTGCAGCGCTTCCTCAAGGATTTCCCGGGCGCGCAGACCATCCGCCTGGAGCAGAACTACCGCTCCAGTGCCAACATCCTTGGCGCCGCCAACGCGGTGATCGCGCACAACCCGGACCGCATCGGCAAACAGTTGTGGACCGGCAGCGGCGACGGCGATCCGATCGACCTGTTCGCCGCCTACAACGAAATGGATGAGGCGCGTTACCTGGTCGAGCGCGCGCGCCAGTGGGTGCGTGATGGCGGCAGCTATGGCGATATCGCCGTGCTTTACCGCAGCAACGCACAGTCGCGTGCCTTCGAAGAAGCCCTGCTCAGCGAGCAGGTGCCGTACCGCGTCTATGGCGGCATGCGCTTCTTCGAGCGTGCCGAAATCAAGGATGCGCTGGCCTACCTGCGCTTGATGACCAACCGCAACGACGATGCCGCGTTCGAGCGTGCGGTCAATACGCCGACGCGTGGCATCGGCGAGCGCACGCTGGATGAAGTGCGGCGCATCGCGCGCCAGCAGGCGCTGTCGCTGTGGGAGGCGGCGATGCTGGCCACGCAGGGCAATGACCTGACTTCGCGGGCAAAGAATGCACTGGCCGGCTTCCTCAACCTGGTCCAGCAGATCACGGTGGAAACCGCTGAGATGGACCTGGCCGAGCGCATCGAGCATGTGCTGTCGCGCTCGGCGCTGCGTGAGCACTGGGGCAAGGAAAGCCGCAACGCCCTGGATTCGGAATCCCGCATCGACAACTTGGACGAACTGATCTCGGTGGCCTCGCGCTTCGTGCGTCGCGAAGACGACATCGAAGAAGGGGCCGAGGACATGACCGAGCTGGTAGCGTTCCTGTCCTATGCCTCGCTGGAAGCCGGCGAAGGCCAGGCGCAGGCCGGCGAGGAAGGTGTGCAGCTGATGACGCTGCACTCGGCCAAGGGCCTGGAGTTCCCGCTGGTGTTCCTGGCTGGCATGGAAGAAGGCCTGTTCCCCAGTGCACGTTCGCTGGAAGAAAGCGGACGCCTGGAAGAAGAGCGGCGTCTGGCCTATGTCGGCATTACCCGTGCGCGGCAGAAGCTGGTGCTGGGCTATGCCGAATCGCGCCGCATCCACGGCCAGGACAATTACAGCCTCCCGTCACGCTTCCTGCGTGAGATCCCGCGCGAGCTGCTGAACGAGGTTCGCCCCAAGGTGCAGGTCTCGCGCCCGGCCTCGCTCGGCGCAAACCGGGTGATGGGTGGCCACGCCAATATCGAAGCGCCGCCGATCAAGCTCGGTGCCTTGGTGAATCATCCCAAGTTCGGCGAAGGCATGGTCACCGACTACGAGGGCAACGGCCAACACGCACGCGTGCAGGTCGAGTTCGCCGACGCCGGCTGCAAGTGGCTGGTGATGGCGTATGCGAACCTGACGGTGATCTGATCAAGCGGTAAGCCATGTAGCCACGTAGCCCGGGTAAGCGCAGCGCACCCGGGGAATGACGCGCGCATGAGCTAACGGGCAAAGGGCTGCCGAGCATGGCTCGGCACTACCGCTGGGACGGCGGGCCACACTGGGAGGTATGGGTCAACGTTTGAGGGTCCCGGTTTGATTTGGCGCAAGGCATGGGGGCACCATCGGGTGTGCAATGGTGTTACCACCCCTTTCATCCAAGGAGAACTGCCATGTACAAGCGCATCCTGATCGCCACCGACGGTTCCGAGCTTTCCGCCAAGGGCCTGGCCAAGGGGCTGGAACTGGCTGCCCAGTTGGGCGCACATGCCGACATCGTCACGGTTTCCGAGCCTTGGGCGGTGGGCATGTACGACGCCATGGGCTGGAGCGCCGGCTACGAGGCCAGTCCGGAATACAAGAAGGACCGCGAGGAAGCTGCGCAGAAGATCCTGCAGCCGGCCTTGGCTGCAGCCCATGCGGCCGATGTTGCCAACGTCCAGACCCACCACGTGCTGGACCGTTACGCCGCCGACGGCATCATCGACACCGCCAATGCCTGCGGCAGCGATCTGGTTGTGATGACCTCGCACGGACGCCGTGGCGTCACCCGGGTACTGCTGGGCAGCCAGACAGCCGAAGTGCTGGCCCGCAGCACGGTACCGGTGCTGGTGATCCGCTGAGGCTTTCAGCTTCCTCCCTTTCGCGCAGCGCAGGGGAGGGCTGTGGAGGGGGCTCTTGGCTGGAACCACAAAAAGCCCAAAGCAAAACCACCCCCCTCCCAACCTCCCCCTTGGCTATGCCAAAGGGGAGGGGCAAAGCTTGGCCCCCTCCCTTTTGCCGAAGGCAAAGGGGAGGGCTGGGGAGGGGTGCTTTTCGCTGTGTCTCCAAAGAAACCAGCAACCAGAATCAACAAAGCCCTCGATTAGAGGGCTTTGTTTTGCCGGGGGAGTGGGCCTGCTGGCCTTCAGGATTGGCCGCCAAAAGCACCCCTCCCCAGCCCTCCCCTGCGCTGCGCGCAAGGGAGGGAGCTAAGGCTCACCAGCTATACAGCTTCCAGTACACCGGCTTGGTGCCGTCCTTGTCGCCGTCCATGCGGCCGTCGCCATCGCGGTCGTACATGTAGAACGGGGCACCACGGGACGGCGTCACCTTGACCATGCGCAGGGTGCCACCCACGCGGTACTCCTCGACGGTATCGCCGTTGTCCATCGACTTGCGGGTGATGTCCGCACCTTTGACATCTACCGGCGGCGCGCCGTCGCCCAGGGTGGCGCAGCCAGCCAGGGCCAACAGGGGGATCAGCAGCAAGGGCTTCATGGTGGTGGTTCCTTGGATGGGATGGCCTGATTATGCCTGTCCACGTGCAGCAGCGGCCCGCCGCGTAGAATCAGCGCATGAGCAGATTAGTCCTTATTGACGGTTCCAGTTACCTGTACCGCGCGTTCCACGCGCTCCCGCCACTGACCAATGCAAATGGCGAGCCCACCGGCGCGCTGTTCGGCGTGGTCAACATGCTGCGTTCCACGCTGAAGGAAAAGCCCGAATACGTCGCCTTCGTGGTGGATGCGCCGGGCAAGACCTTCCGCGATGACATGTATGCCGAGTACAAGGCCAACCGTCCGCCGATGCCCGACGACCTGCGCTCGCAGGTGCAGCCGATGTGCGACATCGTGCAGGCGCTGGGTATCGACATCCTGCGCGTGGACGGTGTGGAAGCCGATGACGTGATCGGCACCCTGGCCCTGGCCGGTGCCAAGGACGGCCTGGAGGTCACCATCTCCACCGGCGACAAGGATTTTGCCCAGCTGGTGCGTCCGGGCGTGGTACTGGTCAATACCATGACCGGCAGCCGTACCGATTCGGACGCGGCGGTGATCGATAAGTTCGGCGTGCGTGCCGAGCAGATCGTCGACTACCTGGCGTTGATGGGCGACACCGTGGACAACGTACCGGGGGTAGAGAAGTGCGGCCCCAAGACCGCTGCCAAGTGGCTGGCCGAGTACAACGACCTGGACGGCGTGATTGCCGCCGCCCCGACCATGAAGGGCAAGATCGGCGAGAACCTGCGCGCTGCGCTGCCGCGCCTGCCCTTGAACCGTGACCTGGTCACCATCCGCACCGATGTGCCGCTGGAACAGGGACCGCGCGACCTGAAGCTGCGCGAGCAGCATGTGGAGGCGCTGCGCGAGCTGTATGCGCGTTACGGCTTCACCCAGGCCTTGCGTGAGCTGGGCGGCGTGGCCGCGCCGGACGTGGCTGCCGACAGCAAGCCCAGCCTGCGTGGCACTGCTGCCGGCTATGCCAAGGCAGCCGACAGCGAGCCGGTGAGCGGCCTTGATCCGGCCATGGCGGCCAAGGGTGAATACGAGACAGTGTTCACCAGCGAACAGCTGCAGGCCTGGGTTGCGCGTCTGCAGGCCGCCGACGAATTCGCCTTCGATACCGAAACCGACGCGCTGGATGCGATGCGCGCCAACCTGGTCGGCATCAGTCTGGCGGTTGAGCCGGGCAAGGGCGCCTATATCCCGGTGGGCCACACCTATCCGGGTGCGCCCGAGCAGCTGCCCCTGCAGCAGGTGCTGGACGCGCTCAAGCCGTTGCTGGAGGACGCCGGCAAGAAGAAGCTGGGCCAGCACGGCAAGTACGACATCCACGTGCTGCGCCGCCATGGCGTGGACGTGCAGGGCTATGCCGATGACACGATGCTGGAAAGCTTCGTGCTCAACTCCACTGCCACCCGCCATGACATGGATTCGCTGGCGCAGCGCTACCTCGGCTACACCACCACCAAGTTCGAGGACGTGGCCGGCAAGGGTGCCAAGCAGATCTCCTTTGCCCAGGTTGGCATCGACGAAGCCGGTGCCTACGCCGCCGAAGACGCTGACATCACCCTGCGCCTGCACCGTGTGCTGGGCCCGCAGCTGGCGGCGGTGCCGTCGCTGCAGAGCGTGTACCGCGATATCGAAATGCCGCTGGTGCCGGTGCTCGCGCGCATCGAGGCCAATGGCGTGCGCATCGATGCGGCCGAGCTGAAGCGGCAGAGCAATGACCTGTCCGCGCGCATGCTGGCCGCGCAGCAGAAGGCCACCGAGCTGGCCGGGCATACCTTCAACCTGGATTCGCCCAAGCAGCTGCAGGCGGTATTGTTCGACGAGCTTGGCCTGCCGGCGCTGGTGAAAACCCCCAAGGGCCAGCCCAGCACGAACGAAGAGGCGCTGGAGGCGATTGCCGAGCAGCATGAGTTGCCGCGGGTGATCCTGGAATACCGCGGCCTGACCAAGCTGCGCAGCACCTATACCGACAAGCTGCCGGAGATGGTCAACCCGGATACTGGCCGCGTGCACACCAGCTACCACCAGTCCGGTGCGGCGACCGGGCGGCTGTCTTCGTCAGATCCCAACCTGCAGAACATCCCGGTGCGCACCGAGGATGGCCGCCGCATCCGCAAGGCCTTCGTCGCCCCGCCGGGCCGCAAGCTGATGGCCTGCGACTACTCGCAGATCGAACTGCGGATCATGGCGCATCTGTCCGAAGACCCGGGCCTGGTGCGTGCGTTCGAGCAGGGCGCCGACGTGCACCGCGCAACGGCGGCCGAAGTGTTCGGCCGCGCGCTGGACGAGGTGACGGCGAACGAGCGCCGCGCCGCCAAGGCGATCAACTTCGGCCTGATGTACGGCATGAGCGCCTTTGGCCTGGCCAAGAACCTCGGCATCGACCGCGGCCAGGCGCAGGATTATGTCGCGCTGTATTTCAGCCGTTATCCGGCGGTGCGTGACTTCATGGAGCGCATGCGTGCGCAGGCACGCGATCAGGGCTATGTGGAAACCCTGTTTGGCCGTCGCCTGTATTTGAATGACATCCATGCCCGCAACCAGGGCCTGCGTGCCGGCGCCGAGCGCGCCGCCATCAATGCGCCGATGCAGGGCACCGCGGCGGACATCATCAAGCGCGCGATGGTCAGCGTGGACGCCTGGCTGCAAGGGCACAGTGACAAGGCCAGGATGATCCTGCAGGTGCACGATGAACTGGTGTTCGAGGCCGATGCCGCATTCATCGACACCTTGCGCGCGGAAGTCGAGTCACGGATGGCGTCGGCTGCGACATTGCGTGTACCCCTGGTAGTGGACACCGGAATCGGGGAAAACTGGGATCAGGCACACTGATTTTCCAGTTTCTTAACGTTAATGCGCCAGTTTATGAAACGGTGCGTCACGGCGCGCCGTATTCAAGAAAACCCCTTGTTTTTAATGGATGAATCCCTCTTAAATATTTTTGGGAGGAAGACGGATTCTTCACGATTCATCAAGGTTGAAGGTGGTGATATAGCTCTCGACAGGCGCAACGTCTGTCGCGGATCTCTCCCATCCCCTGGAGCAGATCTCGGAGCGGGGATTCCTCCCCAAATGCCCGCTCCCCGGCCCCGTCGACCCCCCCCTGGTCGGCGGGGCTTCTTTTTTGTGGCAAATGAAACCGATTGTGGCGACCTTGCGGCCGCCGCATTTGTCGCAGCATCTTTATCCGCGTTGGCAGAGGATGGCCGCATCGGTTGATGGAGGGGAATCATGTCTGACCTGTTTGCACTTGCCATGCCGTGGTGGGAATTCATCCTGCGCGCGATCATCGTCTATGTCGTGGTGCTGGCGATGGTGCGGGTGGCCGGCAAACGCGCACTGGGGCAATTCACACCCTTCGACATGTTGTTGCTGGTGCTGCTGGGCAATGCCGTGCAGAACGCCTTGCTGGGACAGGACACGTCATTGGGCGGTGGCCTGCTGCTGGCGGCCACGCTGATCGTGCTGAATTACTTCGTGGGTTGGATCACCACCCGTAGCCCCATCGTCGAGCGGGTGATTGAAGGCGAGCCGGTGGTGCTGGCGCGTCACGGCCATGTATTGCAGAACGTGTTGCGCCGCGAGCTGGTAAGCAAGGCCGATTTTGCCAAGGCCATGCGCGACGCCGGCTGCGATGAGGTGGAGGAAGTCGACGTGGCCCTGCTGGAAACCAATGGCCATATCACCATCATCCTGAAGAAGGACAGGTAGTGCCGAGCCATGCTCGGCAGAGGCATTACCGATAGGGCCCAATTGTAGTGCCGAGCATGGCTCGGCACTACGGTTGGGGATTGCTTGTAATGCTTTTGCCGAGCATGGCTCGGCACTACAGGTTGTGGTGCTGCTTGTAAGGCCCCTTGCCGAGCATGGCTCGGCACTACAGCCAGTCGCGTGGGACCAGGTAGTCGGCCAGGCGGGCTTCGTCGCTGCCGGTGTCCGGCTGGTAGCCATACTCCCAGCGCACGCGCGGGGGCAGGCTCATCAGGATGCTCTCGCTGCGGCCGCCGCTTTGCAGGCCGAACAGCGTGCCACGGTCGTAAACCAGGTTGAACTCGACGTAGCGGCCGCGGCGGTAGAGCTGGAACTCGCGCTCGCGCTCGCCGTACGGGGTGTCCTTGCGGCGTTCTACGATGGGCAGGTAGGCATCGAGGAAACCATCGCCCACCGCCTGCATGTAAGCGAAGTCGGTTTCGAAATCGTGGTGCAGGTCATCGAAGAACAGACCACCGACGCCACGGGTCTCGTTGCGGTGCTTGAGGAAGAAGTACTCATCGCACCAGCGTTTGTGCGCGGCGTAGCGGTCGGCGCCGTAGGGGGCGCACAAGTCGCGCGCAACGGTGTGCCAGTGCAGCACATCCTCATCGAAGGGATAGAACGGGGTCAGGTCGAAACCACCGCCGAACCAGGCAGCGACCTTTCGCCCATTCAACTCGGCCTGGAAATAGCGCACATTGGCATGCGTGGTGGGCAGGTAGGGGTTGCTGGGGTGGAATACCAGCGACACGCCACAGGCCCGCCACGAGGCACCAGCCAGTTCGGGCCGATTGGCCGAGGCCGAGGGCGGCAGGCGGGTGCCAGCGACATCGGAAAAACCAATGCCGGCCTGCTCGAACACCGCGCCATCGCGCAGGATGCGGGTGCGGCCGCCACCACCTTCGGCACGCTGCCAGCGGTCTTCGTTGAAACGGGCCTGGCCGTCGGCCTGCTCGATGGCGGCGCAGATGCGGTCCTGCAGGCCGGTGAGGTAGTCGCGTACACGGTCGAATTCGTTCATGTGCGTACTGTAGCGCAGCCGCGCTGGCTGGCCTGCTGCAGCGGCGGACATGCAGCGGGTTCAGCTGAAAATGCGGCGGATTTCCGGCCGGTACAGCTTGATGACCAGCCAACCGTGCAGCAGTGCGATCACCAGCGCGCTGCCGCAGGTGAGCAGCAACATGCTCCAGCGGCCTACCAGCAGTTGCACGCGCAGTTCGCGGCTCTGCTCCGACTGCAGGATGTCGGCGGGTATCACGCTCTGCAGGCCAAGCATCACCGCGTCCACCAGCGGTATGACGGCCAGGTTGGCCACGGCGATCAGCACCAGCAACATGACAAAGCCGATGCGGCCCCATTCGCGGTGCTTGAGCAACCCCCAGGACACCACCAGCAGCCCCACCGACGCCAGCAGCATCAGCAGGCTCAGCAGTGCGGCATGGCGGCCCAGCCAGAAGAACACCGCGGGTACCGGCAGGCCTTCGCCCTGCATCCAGCCGACGATGTCCAGATGGCCCAGGCCTACCACCACCACGATCTGGCACAGGCACCACAGGATGGACAGCACCGCCATCAACAGCGAGAGCTTGGCGGTGGTGTCGATGAAGCGGAGGGGGCTGTCGGGGCGGGGGCGGGGGGCAGTCACATTGGCTCGCAGGTCGGGCGGTGCCGAACTATCGCCTGATTCAGCCGGCCTGCCCAGCACGGTGCTGTAGCGCACGTGCGGCAGGCAGGATGTGCTGGGCGCTGAGCGGGGCCAGTTTCACCCCATGCGGTGGCTGCAGCGGGATCCAGGCCAGTTCGGCGATCTCGGCCTGCACGCGGGGTGTGCCGTCATCCAGCTGCACCAGGAAGGCCTCACCCTGCACCCGGCGGCCGGGTTCGTTGACCGCATCGTTCTCGAACACGCCCAGGGCGATGGCGTGTTCCACATCCACGCCGATGTCCAGCTCCTCGCGCAGTTCGCGTACCAGCGTCTGCAGGGCGTCTTCACCGGGCTCGCGCTTGCCGCCGGGCTGGATGAAGGTATCCGAGCCGTGCTTGCGCACCACCAGCACGCGCTGCTGCGGATCGAGGATGACGGCGGTGACGATGCGGATGGGGTTTTCAGTCGTGGACATGTGCTTCCAGCGGGTGGGGCTCCGTGCGGGGAATGGTACTGGAGGCTTGGGTGGTGCTGGAGCAAAGGCAACAGCAAGAGCAAGAGCACGCCTCCCCAACCCTCCCCTGCGCTACGCGCAAGGGAGGGGGCAGCCTGGCTCCCTCCCTTTGGCGCAGCCAAGGGGAGGGTTGGGGAGGGGCGCTCTTTGGCTTTACGCAAAAAACCACCGCACCCCACAAACAGCAAGGGCGCCTCGCGGCGCCCTTGCAGATGTTTACTTCAGTTCCTGCTCGAACAGCTTGAGGATGCGCTTGTACTGGTCCAGCCAGGAGTCGGCACGCGTATAGCCGTGGCGTTCCAGCGGATAGGGCGCGATCGACCAGTTGTCCTTGTGCAGCTCGATGAGCTTCTGGCTCATGTTGACCGAGTCCTGGAAGAACACGTTGTCATCCATCATGCCGTGCGCGATCAGCAGGTTGTCCTGCAGGCCCTCGGCATATTCGATCGGCGAGGAGATGCGGTAGGCCTCCGGGTCGATGTCCGGGGTGTTGAGGATGTTGGCGGTGTAGGCGTGGTTGTACTGGTGCCAGTCACCGACCGGGCGCAGCGCGGCACCGGCCTTGAACGTGCCCGGCGAACGGAACAGCGCCATATAGGTCATGAAGCCGCCGTAGGAGCCGCCGTAGATGCCGGCGCGTGCGCGGTCGCCCTGCTTGGTCTCGACCAGCCAGTCCAGGCCGTCCAGGTAGTCTTCCAGTTCCGGGTGGCCCATGTTGCGGTAGATGGCGGTGCGCCAGTTGCGGCCATAGCCCTCGCTGCCGCGGTAGTCCATGTCCAGCACGATGTAACCCTTCTGCACCAGCAGGTTGTGGAACATCTGCTCGCGGAAGTAGCTGGAATAACGCGCATGCACGTTCTGCAGGTAGCCGGCGCCGTGCACGAACATGGCGATCGGGTACTGCTTGCCCGCTTCCAGCTTTTCCGGGCCGTAGTACTTGGCCCAGACGTGGCCGGCGCCGTGCTTGGACGGCACCTGCACCATCTGCGGCTGCACCCACTCGCGGGCCTTGAACTCGGCGCTGCGGGTGTCGGTCAGCTGGCGGGCTTCACCGCCGCTGCTCGGCAGCACGGCGATCTGCGCCGGCAGGTAGGGCGCGGAATAGCGCACCAGCAGCTGCTGGCCATCCGGCGACAGGCTGAAATCTTCCACGCCATCGAGCGCGGTTACTTCGCGCACGGCACCGCCGTTGGCGTTGACGTTGCACACTTCGTAATCGCCCGGCCACTTCTGGTTGCACAGGAAGTAGAAGCTGTTGCCGTCGGCGCTGACCACCGGTGCCGAGGTTTCCCAGTTGCCGGAGGTGATGGCCTTGGGCTTGCTGCTGCCGGTCTGCGTGTACAGGTGCGAGTAGCCCGATTCCTCGGACAGCAGCCACAGGGTGCGGCCGTCCGGCATCCAGCCGTAATCGTTGAAGCCCCAGTTGATCCAGCCGGCGTCGGTCAGGCGGTGGCGGTTTTCCAGGCGTGCGCTGGTGGCGCTGGTGGTGGCGATCCAGCGGTCCTTGTTGTCATTGGCACGCAGCATGATCGCGGCCTGGCTGCCGTCGGCGTTCCAGCGGATGCCGCCGCCCATGAAGTCACTCATCAGCTCCAGCGGGCGGTTGCCCTTCAGCGCGTCCTTGCCGGCCTTGCGGCGCAGTTCGGCCAGCGGATCGGTGGCGATGCCGGGCAGGTTGTCCAGCGACAGTGGCTGCACCTTG
The DNA here is from genome assembly GCF_002477705.1 of Stenotrophomonas sp. UBA7606. NCBI lineage: Bacteria > Pseudomonadati > Pseudomonadota > Gammaproteobacteria > Lysobacterales > Lysobacteraceae > Stenotrophomonas > Stenotrophomonas sp. UBA7606. The sequence continues at coordinate 12,929 of NZ_DLJW01000006.1, forward strand.
CCGGTGGCGGCGTCGGCCAGCCAGAACGCATGCGGCTCCGGATCATTGCGGCCGACGCGGGTGCGGGTGTCCTCGGCTTCCTCGTAGCCCGACTCGGTGACGTACAGCGGCATCTTGCCGCCGCGGCCTTCGTCGTAGCCCTTGGGCTTGGTGACCACGATCAGGTGGCGGGCATCGGGCGACAGCGCGCTGCTGACGATCTCGACATCGGCGCCGAGGAAGATCGGTGCCGCGGCGCGGGTCGGGTCGGCCTGGCGCCAGCGTTCGCCCTGCTCGCGCAGTTCCTCGCGCTGCGCGCGGTCGCTGCGCAGCGTGGACAGGGTGCGCATCTGCTGGTCGCGCAGCACATCGGCCTTGGGGGCGTCGGCCGGGTTCTTGTCGGCCTTGAGCTGGGCGACCTGGCTTGTGGCGTTGTTGCGCGGGTTCCAATGGAACCAGTTGTTGCTCACCTGCCAGATGACGCCACCATCGCTGGCGAAGTTGACGTCGCTGGCGCGGTCGTTGCTGCGGGTCAGCTGGGTCAGTGCGCCGCTGCGCAGGTCGCGCACGAACACGTCGCCGTTGCGCACGAAGGCCATGCGCTGGCGGCTGCTGTCATAGACCCGGTCGGCGGCATCGAGGGTGCCGCGCTGGTCATCGGCGACCTGCTGGCCGACGCCACCGCTGAGCGGCAGGCGGAAGCTGTCGCGCACCTGGCTGCCCTGGCGCTTGAGCGTGTATTCCACCTGCTGGCCGTTCCACGACCACCAGGCCGATTCCACCGGCGGCCCGATCCAGTCGGGGTTGGCCATGGCCTGCTCGATGGTGATCGGCGTGGGCGCGGCATGGGCGCTGCCGAAAGCGGTCAACAACAGCAGGGACAGGGGCAGCAGCTTGGGCATCATTCGGCACCGGTGAAAGAGAACCCCGCAAGGGTAGCAGCGACCACCTGCGGCAGGCTGGGCCACAGGTCATGGGGGCCGGGTTCGGCGGCTGAGCTGCCGGAATCGGCAATGTTTCAGCTGCCCGAATAGCTGCTGCAGAAGGGTAGTGCCGAGCCATGCTCGGCAGGGGCTTTACCGGTAAGGCCTCAGCCGAGCATGGCTCGGCTCTACAGGACCAGCCAAATGCTGACCCCTCCCCAAGCCCTCCCCTTGGCCTTTGGCCAAAGGGAGGGGCTAGAGCCGCTGCGACTTTTTGACGCACTGCGACATCCGGTCACATCCGGTCTTAACCAATACCGGACCAGAATTGCCCCAATTAAAGGTTTTGCGGAGAAGCGCCGTGGAAGCGCTGCTGTTGTCGCGGATCCAGTTCGGATTCGTCGTGAGTTTTCATGTGTTGTTCCCGGCCTTCACCATCGGCACTGCCAGCTGGTTGGCCTTCGTCGAATGGCGCTGGTTGCGTACCCGCAACCCGGTCTGGCGTGAGTTGTTCTTCTTCTGGCAGAAGATCTTCGCCGTGTCCTTCGGCATGGGCGTGGTCAGCGGCATCGTCATGGCGTTCCAGTTCGGTACCAACTGGCCGCGGCTGAGCGAGGTAGCCGGTACGGTGATCGGGCCGTTGCTTACCTACGAGGTGCTGACCGCGTTCTTCCTCGAAGCGAGTTTCCTCGGCGTGATGCTGTTCGGCTGGGAGAAAGTGTCGCCACGGCTGCACTTCTTCTCCACCTGCATGGTGGCGCTGGGTACCTTGTTTTCCACCTTCTGGATCCTGTCTTCCAACAGCTGGCTGCATACCCCGGCGGGTTACACGCTGGTCGATGGCATCGTGCATCCGCAGGACTGGTGGCAGATCGTGTTCAACCCGTCCTTCCCGTATCGCCTGGCGCATATGGCGCTGGGGTCGTTCATTACTACGTGTTTTGTCATCGGCGGTGTCGGCGCCTGGTACCTGCGTCGTGGCGTGCATGTGGAAGCGGGCCGCAAGATGCTGGTGGCCGCGGTCGCATTCGCCGCATTGACTGTGCCGGTGCAGATCTTCGTTGGCGACATGCACGGCTTGAACACGCTGGAACACCAGCCGATGAAGATCGCGGCGGTGGAAGCGCACTGGCATGAAACCAGGCCGGGCGAAGGTGTGCCTTTGGTGGTGTTCGCGGTGCCGAATGAAAAGGAAGAGCGCAACGATTACGAGATCGCCATCCCCAAGCTTGGCAGCGTGATCCTGACCCACAGCATGGACGGTAGCTTCGCGCCGTTGACCTCGGTGCCGGCCAGCGAGCGACCGCCGGTGGTACCGGTGTTCTATGCATTCCGCATCATGGTTGGCATCGGCACGCTGATGCTGGTGTTGGCCTGGATATCGGCCTTCCAGTTGTGGCGTGGGCGCCTGCTGCAGTCGACCTGGTTGCTGCGCGGCTGGAACTGGATGCTGCCCAGCGGCTTCGTCGCGCTGGTGTCGGGGTGGTTCGTCACCGAGATGGGCCGGCAACCCTGGGTGGTTTACGGGTTGCTGCGTACTGCCGATGCGGTCGGTACGCAGAGTGTGTGGATGACGGTGCTGTCGCTTGCCATCTACGTGATCGGCTATCTCTTCGTGTTCGGCTGGGGCATCTGGTACCTGGTCAAGATCATGCGCAGTGGGCCCAAGCCACATGACCCGCCGCCGCGCGACGACGGCATGCATACCCCGGCGCGGCCGCTGTCCGGCGCCAACGAACCACTGGAGGAGCGCTGACATGGAGATGACAACCTGGCTGCCGGTGGCATGGTTCGCGGTGATTGGCTTCGGCGTGCTGATGTACGTGGTGCTGGATGGCTTCGTGCTCGGCATCGGCATCCTGGCGCCGTTTGCCGAGGACGAGCAGCAGCTCGACGTGATGATGAATACCGCCGCACCGATCTGGGACGGCAATGAAACCTGGCTGGTGCTCGGCGGCGCAGGACTGATGACGGCGTTTCCGCAGGTGTATGCGGTGCTGCTGTCGGGCCTGTATCTGCCCGTGTTGTTGCTGGTGATGGGACTGGTGTTCCGCGGCGTGGCCTTCGAGTTCCGCTTCAAGGCGCACCGTTCGCGTGCGTTGTGGAGCGTGTCGTTCGCGATGGGCTCGCTGCTGGCTTCGTTCGCGCAGGGCGTGATCCTGGGCGCGCTGGTGCAGGGCCTGCCGATGCAGGACGGGCATTACAGCGGCGGTGCATTCGGCTGGTTCAGCCCGTTCTCGATGCTGACCGGGGTGGCGGTGGTCACCGGCTATGCGCTGCTTGGCAGTACCTGGCTGATCCTCAAGACCGAGGGCCGGGAACAGGTGCTGGCGCGCTCGCTGACGCGGCCATTGATGGTGGCGGTGATCGTGTTCATGGGCCTGGTCAGCACCTGGCTGCCGTTCCTGCAGTCGCGGGTGATGGAGCGCTGGTTCAGCGATGGCAACTTCTGGTGGCTGTCGCCGGTGCCGCTGCTGACCCTGGCCGTGGCGGTGGCGCTGTGGCGCAGCGCCATGCACCCACGCCGCGACCTGCCGCCGTTCCTGCTGACCTTGGCGCTGTTCGTGCTGGGCTTCATCGGCCTGGTACTGGGCATGTGGCCCTACCTGCTGCCGCCGCACCTGACCCTGTGGCAGGCCGCCGCGCCGGCGTCCTCGCTGGGCTTCAGCATGGTCGGACTGGTGCTGCTGCTGCCGGTGATCCTGGGTTACACGGTGTGGTCGTACAAGGTTTTCCGCGGCAAGGTCACGGCCGAAACCGGCTATCACTGAACCCCGGCGACATGGCCCGGCTTGCCAGCCGGGCCGCGCAGGGCCAAGCTGGCCGCCCCGTTGTGGCCGGCGTCGCGATGGGCTGTCCATCGAACGAGGTCCTGGTAGTCGCATGTCGGTTGTTCCCGAGCAGTTGTCATCCCCGTCCCGCCACCCGCTGGCCAATGGTGGCCTGCAGCGCCTGCTGGCGGTCGGCGCGGACAGGTCGATCGATCTGCAGACCTTCTTCGCGCATGTGCATGGCGTGGCCGCACTGCTGCCGGCGGGCCAGCATGCGGTCAACCTGTGCGACGACCGCTATCGCTTCCTGGTCGCGTTCTGCGCAGTGGCGCTGCGCGGTCAGGTGAACCTGCTGCCTTCGTCGCGCGCGCATGCGGTCGTCGCCGATGTGCAGCAACGCTATCCGCAGACCTACTGCCTGGCTGACGATGCACAGCAGGCGTTGCCACCGGACAGCTTCGTCCTGCCAATGGAATTGCCGCGTCTTGACGGCGTGTTGCCGCAATTGGCGGATACGCAGCTGGTGGCGATTGGCTTCACCTCCGGCAGCACCGGTGCACCCAGCGCCAACAGCAAGACCTGGGGGTCGTTCCTGACCAGCACCGCGCAGAACCTGCAAGCCTTGCAGGACCTGTGGGGCGAGGCGCAGCCGGCGCTGGTGGCAACGGTGCCGTCGCAGCACATGTATGGCATGGAGATGGCGGTGCTGCTGCCCTTGCTGGCGCCGGCGACCTTGCAGGCAGGGCGTCCGTTCTTTCCGCAGGACGTGGTGCTCGCGCTGCAGCAGGTGCAGGCACCGCGGGTGCTGATCACCACCCCGGTGCACCTCAAGGCGCTGGTGGAGTCGGGCGTGGGCTTGCCGCCGCTGGCCGGCATCGTCACCGCCACCGCGCCGCTGTCGCAGGAACTTGCGGCAGCAGCCGAACAGGCTTTTTCCACCGAGGTGCGGGAGATGTTCGGATCCACCGAAACCTGTATCTTCGCGCGTCGCCGTACCGCGCTGGAGACGGCGTGGACGCTGTTGCCCGGTGTGCAGCTGGAGCCGCAACCGGATGGTACGTGTGTGCATGCGGCGCATCTGGCAACGCCGGTGGTGCTGGCTGACCTGGTGGAGCTGTTGCCCGACAACCGTTTTGTCCTGCGTGGGCGCCGTGCCGATCTGCTGGAAATCGCCGGCAAGCGTGCTTCGCTGGGCGACTTGACCCGCAAGCTGCAGGCCGTGCCCGGCGTGGCGGATGCGGTAGTGGTGCAGTTGGCGCCTGAGCCCGGCCATGCGGTGGGGCGCATCGCCGCGCTGGTGGTGGCACCCGAACGCGAGGAAGCCGAGATCCTGCGGGACCTGCGCGAGTTGATGGACCCGGTGTTCCTGCCGCGGCCGTTGCGCAAGGTGGCGGCATTGCCGCGCAACGATACCGGCAAGCTGCCGCGCGACGCGGTATTGGCACTGCTGCGGCACTGAAGGCGGGGCTGGGCCGGTGCAGGCGGCGCCGGCGCGGTTCAGGCGTCGTGGACGCCGTCGATTTCAATGCGCAGATCGCGCCGGCATACCGCTGCGTGCAGGATGATGCACGGTACCTGCGGCGGCAGATGGGCGGCCAGCATGGTCCGCACGCTGGGCAGTTCGGCGGCGTCGCGCACATAGACCTTGAGGCGGCTGCCAGCGCCGAAATGCGTGGGCAGCGTCGGCCGCTGGGCGCGCGCGGCGCCGATCAGGGCATCGAAATTGGCGAAGGTTTCCTGCAACTGGCGCTGCGTGCAGTCGCTGTGCAGGGTGGCATGGCCCACCACGCTGGCGGTGCCGGACAGCAGCAACGGCAGCTGGCTGCCGGGGGCGGCAAGCATGGCACGGGCGAAACTGGGCGATTGCCGGCCGTACTGGCGCGGATAACGGTAGGCACTGACCTGTCGCGGGTTTTCCAGCGGCGTGCCTGCACTGCATGCAGCCAGCCAATACACCTGCAGCACGCGTATGCCGTCGAGCCGGCCGATCGCCGTGGCCGCAGGCAGGGTGCGGGTGTCGATGTCACCGATTCCGCGCGCGCGGCCTACGCAGAACTCACGGTAGCGCTCGTTGTCGCCTTCGCCATCGGTGATGGCGTCCAGGTAGTTCCAGATCCGCAGCAGGTGCGGATAACCGTGCACCGGCAACGTCTGCAGCAACTGTGCGTAGGCGTACTCGGCAGCCCCGGCAATGCCGCCATGGCTGCTTTCCTCGACCTGCAGCGCACCAAACATCAGCGTGCCGTCGCTGGCCCAGGCCACGCCATTGGCATCGCGGCCGCAGCTGACCGGCTTGTCGCTGCGCCACACTTCCAATTGCGCCACCCCGTCAGCCTGCAGTGCCACCTGCAGGTAGCGCGGATCATCGCTGGCTGCTGGTGCGGTACCGGCGTGGAAGCCGAACACGGCCAGCACCTGCGGATCGGCCAGCAGCGCAGGCAACCGTGCCGGATCGGCGTAGTCCACCTGCAGCGAGGCGGCCACCGCCGCCGAGCTCTGTGCATTCATCTCAACGCCCCGTGACATGGGCAGGCAAACAGGCGCGGCGCGGGGCCGGACGGCAGCGGAACAGGCGGCAGGAGTGGAGCGGGAACGTCATTGCAAGGCGTATCGGTGTCACGGAGACGGCAATGATACCCCGGCATCTGTACCCGTCATGCTTGCGCAACAGTCGGCGATGCCGGATCGTTGCGCCTCTATTTGCCCTGGGTGTGGAAATGTCGCAACAAAGTGAAGCCGAACGCGAACTGGCCGGTCTGCTGGTCGAGAGCCTGAACCTGGAAGACGTGGATGCGGCGCAGATCGACCCGGAGGCCGCCTTGTTCAACGATGGCCTGGGCCTGGATTCGATCGATGCGCTGGAGCTCGCCCTGGCCATCAGCAAGCGCTATGGCTTCCAACTGCGCTCGGACAACGAGGACAATCGCCGCATTTTCGGTTCCTTGCGGGCCCTGTCGGCGCATATCCAAGCCAACAAGACGGTCTGAACGGCGTGACTGCTGCCAGCCCTGAACCCGGCCACGGGCCGGTGGCGCTGGCGCTGCGGGTGATCCTGCTGCTGGCCTATCCGGTGCTGTCGCATGTGGCCAGCCTGCGCAACGAGGGCATGTGGGCCGCGGCCGCCCTGGCCGGGCTGGTGCTGCTGTGCCTGCTGGAACCGCTGGCGCGGCGGCAGGCGTGGGCATGGGGCCTGCTGGCGGCCAGTTGTGCGTTGTTGTGGTGGCTGGGCGGTTCGGCCTGGGCATGGATGCTGCTGCTGGCGCCGCCGGTGGTGTTTCCGCTGCTGGTGGCCTGGGGTTTCGCGCGCTCACTGCTGCCGGGGCGGATTCCGCTCATCACCCGCATCGTGCAGGCCCTGTACGGCCGCGCCGGCATGCCGGTAACCGCGGCACTGGAGCGCTATACGCGCCGCCTCAGTGCTGCCTGGGCGCTGGTGCTGGTGCTGCTGGCGGCGGTGAATCTGGGCCTGGCGATGAGTGCCGTCCCCGACGGTCTGCTGGCCGCCTTCGGCATCCAACCGTGGTGGCCGGTGACCCATGAACAATGGTCGTGGTGCGCGAACATCGCCGATTGGGGCCTGATCGGTGGCTTTTTCGCAATGGAGTACGCCGTGCGTTCGCAGTTTTTCCCGCAACGGCCCTACCGCAATGCCTGGGATTTCCTGCGCCAGATGGGCCAGCTGGGCCCGGCGTTCTGGCGCGACCTGCTGCGCTGAAACACAAGGCTGCCGGTATCCTGTGTGCCAAAGTCGCCGGTACAGCACCTGATGCAGTTCAGTATTCCCTCCGATCATCCCTGCCTGCCCGGGCATTTCCCCGGCCGGCCGCTGGTGCCTGGCGTGGTGGTGCTGGAGCAGGTACTGCAGGCGGTGGCGATCGAGCAGGGGCAGGCGGTCGGCGCGTTGCGCCTGCCGCAGGTGAAGTTCATGGCACCACTGCTGCCGGATCAGCAGGCATGGGTGGAGCTGGAAGGCCAGGCGCCACGCTGGAAATTCCGCGTGTTGCGCGAGGACCAGTTGCTGGTGCGTGGCGAGCTGGTGTTGGCCGAAGGCGACGCAGGCGCATGAACGAGGCGGACTGGAAGCATCGTCCCGAAGGCGGCGGACGGTTCGCCATTCGCCTGATCGGCGGCATCGCGCGGCATGGCGGGCGCGGCATCGCGCGCGCCTGCCTGTACCCGATCACCCTGTACTTCTACTGTGTGCGGGGTGCCGAACGGCGCGCGTCCGCCGATTACCTGCGGCGCCTGCGCGGGCGTCCGGCGCGCGCGCTGGAAGTGGCCCGGCATATCCATACCTTCGCCGCCACCATTCTCGACCGGGTATTCCTGCTGGCCGGCCGCACGGGCTTGTTCGACATCCGCAGCAGCGGTACCGAGCCCTTGCTGCAGCAACTGGACCAGGGGCGCGGGGTGCTGGTGTTCGGTTCCCACCTTGGCAGCTTCGACGCGCTGCGGGTACTGGCCAGGATGCGCCCGGACCTGAAGCTGCGGGTGCTGATGGACCGCGCGCACAATGCCGCCATCACCGAACTGCTGGCCGAACTCGACCCCAAGCTGGCTGATTGCATCATCGATGCCGCACAGGAGGGCACCGCGATCGTGCTGGCCATCCAGCAGGCATTGGAAGATGGCGCGATGGTGGCATTGCTGGTGGACCGGGCGCGTCCCGATGAACCGGCCGTCGCCGCCCCGCTGCTGGGCAGTGACGCTGCATTCCCGGCAGCGCCGTGGTTGATCGCCAACGCATTGAAGGCACCGGTGGTGCTGGCCTTTGGCCTGTACCTTGGCGGCAACCGCTACGACTTGCGCTTCGAGTCATTCGCCGAGGTGGTGGACATCCCGCGCCGCGGCCCGGCGGAGATTCTTTCCACGCTTATCCACCGTTATGCCAGCAGGTTGGAGCATCACCTGCGCGAGGCCCCTTACAACTGGTTCAATTTCTATGATTTCTGGCATCCCCAAGACCGTGCGACGCCTGCTCCCGTGCCTGCTGACCGGCCTGCTGGCCAGTAGCCCCGCCCTGGCCAGTGGCGTCGACGCCACATGGATACTGCGGCAACTGGCGCAGCCGGCGCCCAGCCAGACCAACTTCGTCGAACTGCGTGGCTCGGCGTTGCTGAAGGAGCCGCTGCGGGTCGAAGGCCAGTACCGCCGCCCGGATGCCGGCACGCTGGTCCGCGAGGTGCGCACGCCCTATGCAGAGACAACGACCATCGCCGATGGCCAGGTCAGCATTGCCCGCGCCGGCAAGCCGCCGCGGGTGTTCGCGCTGCAACGCGTGCCCGAACTGGCCGATCTGCAGGCCAGTTTCGGGGCGATGCTGGCCGGTGATCTGGCCGCGTTGGAGCAGAACTACCGCCTGCAGCCCTCCGGCAGTGCGCAGCGCTGGCAACTGCAGCTGACGCCCAAGGCAGAGGCCTTGGCCCGGCGCGTGCGGGCGGTGACCCTGCACGGCCAGAACGCGGAGCTGCGCTGCATCGAAACCCAGCCGGCCAAGGGCGAAGTGCAGCGCACCTTGCTGGGCGGTGCCGCCACCGCCGCGGCCGCCGTTCGCGACGCCGCCGCGTTGAATGGGCTGTGCAGTGCCGGTGGCACGCGTTGAAGCTGTCATCCGCGCAGCGCATTGGCCTGGCCATTGCCTGGTTGCTGCTGCTCGGCGTGCTGGGCATGTGGATCAGCAGCCGCATCCAGGTCAGCGGCGACCTGCGCCAGTTCATGCCCGATGCGCGTACCCCTGCGCAGAAGCTGCTGCTGGATGAGCTGGGCGAAGGCCCGGGTGCGCGGCTGTTGCTGGTCGCACTGTCCGCGGCCGCACCCGAGCAGCTGGCGCAGCAGTCGCGCGCGCTGCGTGCAGCATTGGCCGCCGATGCGCAGTTCGAGCTGGTTGCCAATGGTGAGCAGGCCGGGTTGGAGGCATTCCCCGAGCGTCTGCTGCCCTACCGCTACCTGATCGAGGCATTGCCGGCAGATGCGTTTTCCAGCGCCCGCCTCGGTGAAGAACTGCAGGCGCGCCTGCAGGACCTTGGCTCGCCTGCCGGTGGTTTGATCGAACCCCTGCTGCCTTCCGATCCCACCCTGCAGGTGCTGCGCGTGGCCGAGGCCCTGCAACCAGCCAATGCGCCGCAACGTATCGATGACGTCTGGTTCGATCGCGCCGGCAAGCAGGCGTTGCTGCTGGTGCAGACCCATGCGGCCGGCTTTGATCCTGGCGCCCAGCAACTGGCGGTGGATACGATCAACAACCGATTTGTCGAGATCGCCGCCGACAGCGGCAGCCGCATCGAGCTGAGCGGGCCGGGCGCGTTCTCGGTCAAGATCGGCAACCGCACCGCCAGCGAAGCGGGCATGATCGGCACGCTGGATACCATCGGCATGATCCTGCTGCTGTGGTTCGCCTACCGCAGCTGGAAGATGCCCATCCTCGGTTTCCTGCCATTGGCCAGTGCCGGCCTTGCCGGCCTGTGCGCGGTGGCGCTGGGCTTCGATGGCGTGCACGGCATCACCATCGCTTTCGGTTTCACCCTGATCGGCGTGGTGCAGGACTACCCCATCCACTTCTTCAGCCACCAGCGGCCGGGCCGCTCGGCCTGGGACAACGTACGCGCGTTGTGGCCAACCCTTGGCACCGGCGTCATCGCCACCTGCATCGCCTACCTGACCTTCCTGTTTTCCGGCGTCGACGGGTTGAAGCAACTGTCGGTGTTCACCATCACCGCGCTGGTCACGGCCGCGCTCGCCACCCGCTACCTGCTGCCGGCGCTGATCGACCCGGCCACGCGCGATTTCGCTGACTCGGCATGGCTGGCGCGGGTGTGGCGGCACACCCAGCACCTGCCCCGCCCGCGCTGGTCATTGGCGCTGCTCGCGGGGCTGGCGCTGGCGGTGGTGGCGTTCGCACCCGGTGCGTTCTGGCAGAACGATCTGGGTCGGCTGACGCCGGTGGATCCACAGGACCTGCTGCGCGACGCGCAGCTGCGCAGTGAGCTGGGTGCGCCGGACGTGCGCTATCTCATCACCGTGCGCGGGGCCGACGCCCAGTCCGTGCTGGCTGCCAGCGAGAAGCTGCGCCCGGCCCTGGATGTGCTGGTTGCCAATGGCGAGCTGGAACGTTACGACATGGCCGCGCGCTACCTGCCCAGCGCCGCCACCCAGCGGCAACGCCAGCAGCAGCTGCCCGACGAGGCAGCGCTGCGCACGGCATTGGCCAGTGCGGTGGCAGGCACGCCCTTCATCGAGGATGCATTCGCGCCGTTCGTCACCGACGTGATGCGCGCGCGCGTCGCGCCGCCACTGCAACCGGACGATCTGCAGGGCACGCCGCTGGCGACGGCGGTGGATGGGTTGCTTGTGCAGGGCCAAGGTCATGCGATCGCGCTGGTGTCGCTGAGCGGCCTGCGTGACGTGGCAGCGGTGGCCAGTACCGCCAGCCTGCACGGTGCGCAGTTGCTGGACATGAAGCAGGCGTCCGAATCGCTGGTGGCCGACTACCGCAACCGCGTGCTGTTGGCGCTGGCGGTGGCCGTGCTGTTGCTGGCGCTGACCGTCGGCGTGGCGTTGCGCTCGCCACGGCGCGTGTTGCGGGTGCTGCTGCCGATGCTGCTGACTACCGTGCTGGTGCTGGCGGTGCTGCGGGGGCTGGGCGTGGAGTTGAACCTGTTCCACCTGATCGGCTTGATCCTCGCCGCCGGCCTGGGCCTGGATTACGGGCTGTTCTTCGAACACGCAGGCGACAGCCATGCCGACCAGCTGCGCACCTTGCACGGCTTGCTGGTATGCAGCGTGATGACCTTGCTGGTGTTCAGCCTGCTTGGCTTGTCCTCGATTCCGGTGCTGCGTGCGATCGGCAGCACGGTGGCATTGGGCGTGGTCTGCAATTTCGTGCTGGCCCTGCTGATATCGCGGCATCCGCTGCAGGAGGCTGGACATGCTGGGACGTGAGGAAATCCTGCAACTGGTCCCGCATCAGGGCGGCATGTGCCTGTGGGACGAGGTCGTGAGCTGGTCGGCGCAGGACATCGCGCTACGGGCTTTCAACCACCGCGATGCGGCGCATCCGCTGTGCAAAGACGGCCAGCTGCGCGCAATCCACCTCTGCGAATATGGTGCACAGGCGATGGCCGTGCACGGTGGCCTGCGCGGGCGCGAACGGGGTGGCGCGGTGCTGCCGGGCGTACTGGTCGCGCTGCGCGACGTGCAGCTGCATGTGGCGCGCATCGATGACCTGGTCGATGCACTGGAGGCGACCGCGCAGGTGCTGGTGGAAGGCGAGGGCAGCCAGCAATATGCCTTCCGCATCCATCACCAGGGGCAGCTGCTGGCCGAAGGCCGCGCCGCGGTGATGCTGCAGTTGCCGTGAGAATCCAATGAAACGCAGTGGAGCGAATCCATCATGAGCAAGCAACGACGTGCCCTGGTAACCGGTGGTAGTGGCGATCTGGGCGGTGCCATCTGCTACCAGCTGGCTGCCGATGGTGCCCACGTGATCGTCCATGCCAATGCCAACCTTGCCCGCGCCGACGCGGTGGTGGAGCGGATTCTCGCCGCCGGTGGCAGCGCGCAGGCGGTGGCCTTCGACGTGGCAGACACCGATGCGGTCAGTACCGCGTTGGAGGCATTGCTGGCCGATGGACCTATCCAGATCGTGGTCAACAATGCCGGTATCCATGACGACGCGCCCATGGCCGGCATGGATGCGCAGCGCTGGCAACGGGTGATCAACGTCAGTCTCAACGGCTTCTTCAACGTCACCCAGCCGCTGCTGTTGCCGATGGCACGTACCCGTTGGGGGCGCATCGTCAGCGTGTCTTCGGTGGCCGCGGTGCTGGGCAATCGTGGCCAGACCAACTATGCCGCGGCCAAGGCAGGCCTGCACGGCGCAAGCAAGTCGCTGGCGCGGGAAATGGCCAGCCGTGGCATCAGCGTCAACGTCGTCGCGCCCGGGGTGATAGAAGGGCAGATGGCGGCCGATGCGTTTCCGCCCGAACTGATCAGGCAGACCGTACCGGCCGCGCGCGCTGGCAAACCGGAAGAGGTGGCGGCGCTGGTGGCCTTTCTGTGCAGCGATGCAGCCGGCTATATCAACGGCCAGGTGATCGGCATCAACGGCGGCATGGGCTGAGCGGGGTCGCTCAGTTGGCGACGTCGGTGCTGTCGATGACCGGCGGATTGCGGCGGATGGTGCGGTATACCCGCCAGACGTGGCCATGGCGCAACGCCAGCAGGACGATATGGCTGGTGATGCGGTACAGATCCTGCAGCGGCTTGAAGTGGCTGGGGCGGAACTGTTCGTCGCTGTCGGCACAGCGGTAGCGTGATTCGATCGGCACCGATACGCAGCGTGTCCCCAGCTGGCGTGCTGCGGAAATGACCACCTGCGCTTCGAACACGAAGCCTTCGGCGCAGATATCGCGCAGCGCGATCACCTCGGCCGGGTAGAAGCGCTGCCCGCTCTGGCTGTCAGCAACCTGGTAGTGCGTGCCCCAGGCGATGCCCCAGTCACCGAACTCGTTGGCCAAGCGCCGGTACAGCGGCTGCGAGGCGCGCTTGCGCAGCCGCGCACCGATGATGATGCAACCCGGGTGGCGATTGGCGCTGGCCAGCAGGCGAGGCAGATCGGCGGCGGCGTGCTGGCCGTCCCCATCCAGGGTCAAGACACCTTGCAGGCCACGGCGGCAGGCTTCGGCAAAGCCGGTGCGCAGTGCATGGCCCTTGCCCCTGCGCTGCGGATGGCGCAGCACGCTGACCGGCAGGTCGGCGATGCAGGCGGCGGTGTCATCGGTGGAGCCGTCGTCAACCACGATCACATGGGGAAAGTACTGCAGCACACCCTCGACCACCTGGCGTATGCGCAATATCTCGTTCAGTGCGGGAATGACGACTGCAACGGTTGCGGGTGTCAACGGCGCGTTGTCACTCATGGCTGATGCCGATCTCCAGCCATTGCTCGCCACCGGCCGGCATCCACAGCATGTCCTGGTCCATTGCCAGCGCCTGCAGCAACGGCAACAGCGGGGACATCGCATTGGCGGCGTAAAGCTGCATCAGGGGGCCGGCGTCCGGCTGCGGCAGGTCTGCCGCTGGCGCTTGGGCATGCAACCTCAGCTTCAGTGTCGGCAGGCCGGCGCAGGCACTGCGTGACAGCACCAGTGCGGCGCCCAGCAGGCCTTCACTGGGTGATACGTCGGCCAACGGGCCAGTGGCGCTGCCATCGTAGGCCACCAGCAGCACCGCCGGCTCCCCGGCGTGCAGTTGCGCCAGCGCCTCCAGGAGTCCCTGTGCAAAGCTGTGATCGCCGGCGCTGATCGCGGTAGCGGCGGCATGGGTGCCTGCGCCGATGGTCCAGTAGCCGGCTGCGGCGTTGTGTACCGAGTTGTGGAAGCGCGTGGGTGAGATGGCGTACGGATCCTCGGCCAGCGTGGCGCACATGTAATCGGTGATGCTCAGCTCGCCATGGTTGGAGGTGAACACCGAGGGCAACGTCGCCGGGTCACGGTCGGCAGCATGGCACGCGGCCAGCGCCGCCTCCAGCGCAACGGCCACGGTGGCGGGCGCCCGGCGCCGTTCATTGGCTGCCAGCAACTGCGGCGAGGGCCGAGCGGGCGGATCGAGTGCGCGCTCGCCGCTGCGCATCCAGGCGCACGCGCTGTCCCAGTCCGGCAGCCCATTGCCCCAGAAACCGATACCTTCCAATGTGGCTTCCAGCATGTGTTTCATCCTGCCCTGCCAAATACCAGCGAGCAGTTGTTGCCGCCGAAGCCAAAGGAATTGTTCATTGCGTAGTGGATGTCCGCCTGGGCGTTGGCAAACCGGATCTGTGGGCCGCAGGCCGGGTCCGGGATTTCGCTGTTGAGGGTGCCGGGCAACAGGCCGTCGGTGAGTGCCAGCAGGGCAAACACGGACTCGACGATGCCGGCCGCGCCCAGGGTGTGCCCCGTCCAGCCCTTGGTCGAGCTGGCGTGCAGGCTGTCGGGGAACATCGCCGCGACGGCTGCTGCTTCGATGCTGTCATTGGCAGGCGTGGAGGTGCCGTGCAGGTTCAGGTAGCCGACCTGGCCGGCATCGATGCCGGCGCGCTGCAGCGCGGCCTGCATGGCCAGGCGCGCACCCAGGCCTTTCGGGTGCGGCGCCGACATGTGGTGGGCGTCACTGGATTCACCATAACCGAGGAGCTGCAGCTTGCTTGCCGGGCCGGCATCGGCGCGTTCCAGTACTGCGTAGCCGCCGGCCTCGCCCAGCGACAGTCCAACCCGGCGCGCGTCGAATGGCTGGCACGGGGTGGGTGCTACCAACTGCAGTGCGTTGAAGCCGAACAGCACGCTGCCGCACAACGTATCCACCCCGCCTACCAGCGCGGCATCGGCGAGCCCGGCGTCGATGAGGCGCGCCGCCTGCGCGAAGACCTTGGCGCTGGATGAGCAGGCGGTGGCAACGGTCACGCACGGGCCGCCCAGACCCGTGGCGGCCTGCACGAAGTCCCCCAGTGAGTGGGGTGTATGGATGCGTGAGCGCTGCAGGTCGGAAGGGAAATGCCGGTGTCCCTCGGCGTCGACCTGCAGCCGTTCATAGGCTTCTTCGGTCGCGCCGATGCTGGAAGTGGAGGTGCCCATCACCACTGCCACCCGTGCGTTGCCGTGGCGTGATACCACCTGTTCCAGTGCCGCGGTGATGCCATCATGGTGCAGGGCCATCCAGGCCAGTGCATTGTTGCGGCAGGCAAACGCCTGAAGGTGGCTGGGCAGCACCACTTCTTCCAGTCCACCCACACGGCCGATCCAGCAGGGCAGGGAGGCATTGCCAAAATCATTGCTGCGCAGCCCGCTACGCCGCTCCCGCAGGGCACGGCGCTGTGCCTCCAGCCCGGACCCCAATGCTGTGGTGGCGGTATGGGCAAGGATGTTCAAGGGGCGCAGTCGTGGCGGTGATGCGGGGCGCACGCGATCTTCCATGGGTTCGACGGGGCGGGAGTATATCGACAGCGGCCTGTCAGGCGGCTTGATCAACGGTGCAGCAAACCGGGACACAACAAAATATTGATGTCTCTGAATGGAAGGAATGGAGGAAAATGCCCGCCACGACGGGCGCGGCTCCTTTCAACAGCGCCAACTTTCCGACACAATCCCTGATCCCCATGCAGGGCAAAGCCCGCTGGCATGCAAGCCTACGTCTATAAAAGCCAACGCAAGCAGGACACCTACGTCTACCTCGCCAAGCGTGATGATTTCGACGCGATCCCGGCCTCGCTGGGCGCCACGCTGGCTCCGTACACCTTCGTGCTGGAGGTTGCCCTGACCCCCGAACGTCGCCTGGCCCAGGCCGACGCCGCACAGGTGCGCGCCAATCTGGCCGAACGCGGTTTTCACCTGCAGGCGCCGCCGATGCCCTTGGCGCCGGTAAAGATCGCACGCATCGACGGTCGCGATGACTGAAGCCCTGCGTACCCGCGCTGTCGCCGTTGCCCTGGGCATCGGCCTGCTGCTGACCCTGCTCACCGGCTTCGGTGGCGTGGTGGCGGCCGTGTGTGGCGTGCTGGCGCAACCGGCGTTCGCCCTGGCGGTGTCCTGGGTGCGCCGCAGCCGCACGCTGGCGCCGTCGGCGACCTTGTTCAAACGACAGCTGCCAGGCCTGTTGGGGCTGTGGGTGGCTGGCCCGGCGGTCTTGGCGCTGCTGGTGTCCTGGCCGCTGGCGGCGTTGCACGACAGCGGCAGCCTGGCGGCCGTGCTGGCGCTGAGTGTGGCGGTCAGCGTGGCGGTGCTGGCGCTCTGGCGCACCTGGCCGTTGTGGCATGCGCTGGAGCGCGAGGACAGCGAGCTGCGTGCGCAGTGGCATTCCCTGGCCGGTCGCGGCCTGGATTCCTGGCACGGCCTGGGTGCGGCCGCCGTGTTGCTGGTGCTGTGCGCGGCAGTGGTGGCACCGGCCTGGCCGGCCCTGCTGCCCAGCCACCTGCGCTGGCCGCTGGCCGTTGCCAGCCTGCCGTTGATGCCGGCGCTGCACTACCTGCTGCAGGCCATGCGCGCGGCGCCGGCGCTGGCCACGGTGCCGGCCGAGCCGCAGTTGGGTGAGCGTGTCGAAGGCTTCGACCCGTTTGCCGAGGCGCTGCAGGCCCCGCAACCGCTGGAGCCGCTGGACCAGCATGAACTGGTGCCGCAGCTGTATGCCGCTGCCCGTGGTGGCCGCGTCGACCGTGCCCTGCAGCTGCTGGATGCCGGTGCCGACGTGCATGCCGCCCCGCCGGCCGACTCGCGTGACCAGCGCAGCCTGGTGGTATTGGCGGCGGTATTGCCGGACCTGCGCCTGCTGCGCGCGCTGATCAGCCGTGGCGTGGACGTCAACCAGCCGCATTGTGGGGTGACCCCGCTGCTGGCCGCCACCCGCGACAGCTGGCACGGCCGTCCCGAGGCGGTGATGACGCTGCTGGCCAATGGCGCCGACCCGCGTGCCACCGATGCCGAGGGCAACACCCCGCTGCACCATGCCGCACGCAGTTCCGACCCGGGCGTGGCTGCGCTGCTGCGTGACGCCGCGGCCGAGATCGATGCCCTCAACCATGAAGGCCACAGCCCCTTGGCAGTGGCCTGCCAGGCCGGCAACTGGCGCCTGGCCAAGTTCCTGCTGGAGCGGGGCGCCAAGGTCGAGCCCAGCGACGGCGTGCCGGTGCTGGTGCAGGCCGCGGCCACCGACGACGACGATCCGGCGGGCGTGCAGCTGCTGCTCAAGCACAAGGCGCGGCTGGATGCGCGCGACCGCCAGCGCCGCAGCGCGCTGCATGAGGCCGCCTTGGCCGGTCATGTCGATATCGTCGAAACCCTGCTGAACGCCGGCGCCAACATCGAGCCGCGCGACGCTGCCGGCCGTACCCCGTGGCTGGATGCCGCCGCGCACGGCCGTGCCGGTGTGCTCGAACGCCTGCTGGCACACCAGCCCGACGTCACTGCGGTGGACGGCGAGGGCAACAACGCCGTGCTGCTGGCCAGCCGCGCCGAGCAGGTCTCGGCAGCGCTGATCCGGCGCCTGCTGGACCTGGGCATTGCCGCCGATACCGTCGGCAGCGATGGCCGCCGCGCCATCGACCATGCCGCCGCTGCCGGCCGCTGGAGCATTGTCTCGCTGCTGGACCCGAGCTACCCGTTGCCGGCCGCGGTCAGTGATGCCGCCCAGGCCAGCACCGATGGCGAGGGCCAGGCCGCACCGGTGCTCAACGACCGCGCGCCGTTGGCCCTGCTGCGCGAGGCGCTGGTGTTCGGCAATGTCGACGGCATGGCGCCGCTGGCCAAGCTGTGCTCGGCCGATGAATTGGGCGGTCTGCTGCATGATCCGGAACTGGCCCTGCAGCCGCGGGTGGTCGATTGGTTGCTGGGCCACGGCGCCGCAGCGGAAGTTCTGGACGCCTGCGGTGACACGCCGATGTTCGCACTGCTGTCGCGCGGCGTGGATGCGATCCCGACCTTGCAGGTACTGCTGCACCACGGTGTCTCGCCGGCCGGCAAGGGTGGCCTGACCCGCCTGCTGGCGGCCTGTGCGCAGCATGACCACGGTGCCCGCAGCACCGAACAGTTCGCGCTGGAGTTGCTGGAGCGCGGTGCCGACCCGTTTGGTGCCTCGCCTGCCGGTGATCCGGCCTTGTCGCTGGCGGTCCGCCTGGGTTGGCTCAAGCTGCAGCATTGGCTGCTGCTCAACGGCGCCGACCGTGAAGCCCGCGACAGCCACGGCATGACCGCCCTGCACCTGGCCACCGCGCTGGCACGCGAGGCCGCACTCAAGCAGCTGGTGCTGCAGGGGGCATCGCCGGATGCGCGCGCTGCCGATGGCCAGACGCCGCTGGGCGTGGCCCTGTCCAGTGGTCGCCGTGATCTTGCCGACCTGCTGGACTGGCGTGGCTGGTCACTGCCGCTGCGCGCGCTGCGCGATGCCGATGTACCGGCCGCGGCGATGGCCGGCGACGCCGATGCGGTGCGCCGCCTGATCAACCTGGGCTTTGCCGTGGACGCGGTGGACGCGCAGGGTTGCAGTGCACTGTTGCGGGCTGCCGGTGGTGGCCACGCGGCGGTGGTCGATCTGCTGTTGTCGCTGGGCGCTGATCCGCAGCACGCCGCTGCCAGTGGCGCCACGCCGCTGTCGGCCGCGGTGAGCATGCGGCAGACGACGATTGTCGCCGCGTTGCTCGCGGCCGGTGCCAAGCTGGAGCACCGTCTGCCCGGCGGGGTGACGGTGCTGATGCTGGCTGCCGCGCTGGGCCTGCCGGATATCGTCGCGCGCCTGCTTACCGCCGGTGCCGACGTGCATGCCGGTGACGACCAGCAGTTGGCACCCTTGCATTGTGCTGCGCTGTACGGCTTCACCGCACGTGATCGCGGCCGTTTGCTGGCCCTGCTCGATGCCCTGCTGCTGGCCGGTGCCGAACCGGACCAGGCCTCGGCGGGCACGGTCACGCCGCTGTTGCTGGTGCTGGGCGCCCGCGCCGAGCCGGGCACCGCCTGCGACGAGCACGTGGTGCTGGCGGCGGTGGAGCGCCTGCTGGACGAGGAGGTATCGCTGGAGGTGCGCGACCCGCGTGGCTTCGGCCCGCTGCACCTGGCCGCCCTGCATGGCCTGCCGTTGCTGGTGCAGCGCCTGCTGCGGGCCGGCGCCGACCCGGAAATGCGCGATGCACTGAACCGCACGCCGCGTGACATCGCGATCATGCGTGGTTTCGTCGACGTGGCCGGTGAGTTCGAGCCGGCGGTGCCGGGGGTATCGTCGATGGCCCGCTTCCTGCGCGACAGGAATTGATTCTGCTGCGAATTGAGGGCGGCTGATTCGGGGCTCGCAGAAGCGTGCGTCTGCCGGCAATGCGAGCTGCCACGGTGCAGGAAGCCCGTGCCGGCCACGGTTGCCGGCTTTCAGCGTTCAGTTGCTGGCCTTTGCCAAGCCCCAATCACCTCAGCCCCTGCCTTCATCCGCGTCCGCTTCAAACAGCTGCATCAGATCCGCGCGTGCGTCGCGCGAGGTCTGCATCACCGCTGCTTCATCGTCATAGACCAGGTGCTGGGCCTTGAGCAACTGCTCGTCGTGCTCGCGAAAACGCTGCACGTGGTTGCGGGCCACGCTGTCGGGAATGCCCAATGCGGTGAGTACGCGCTCACTGGCCTCCAGGCTGGAGCCGAACACCTCGCGGAACGGTTCGGCCGACATGTCCATCAGCTTCCACGCGTGCTGGCGGTTGCGTGCGCGTGCCAGCACGGTGGCGCCCGGGTACAGGCGGCGCACCAGGCGCACCGCGCGCAGGTTGGTTTCCGGGTCGTCCATGGCCATAACAAACACCCGGATGTGCTCGGCACCGGCCGAGCGCAGCAGCTCCGGGCGGGTCGGGTCGCCGTAATACAGCTGGTTGCCGAAGCGGCGCATGTCCTCCACCGTGTCCGGGTCGGCTTCCAGCGCGACGAACGGAATGCGCTGCGCGGTCAGCAGGCGGCCGATGATCTGGCCGAAGCGGCCCATGCCGGCGATGAGTACCTGCGGTCGCTGCGCGCCGGCATCCTTCAGCTGGGCATCCGGTGCATGTTCCGGCGCGGCTGCCTGCGGCTTGAGCTGCAGCAGGCGCTGCAGGGCCAGCAGCAAGAGCGGGGTGATCGCCATCGACAGGCTGACGATGGCCACCAAGCGGTCATGGTTGATGCGGCCCAGCAGGTGCGCACGTTCGGCTTCGTTGAACACCACGAAGGCGAACTCGCCGCCCAGCCACAACACGCTGGCCAGGATCAGCGCATTGCGCAGCGGCAGCTTTGCCAGCTTGCCCAGCAACAGCAGGATGGAAAACTTCACCAGCAGCAGGATCAGCACGCCGGCGGCAATCAGTTCCGGCTCGGCGGCCACCCGTGCCAGGTCGATGCCCATGCCCACGGCAATGAAGAACAGCCCCAGCAGCAGGCCCTTGAACGGTTCGATCTGCGATTCGATCTCGTGGCGGAACTCAGAGTCGGCCAGCAGCACGCCGGCCACGAACGCGCCCAGGCTGGCGCTGAGCCCGGCCTCGGCCATCAGCCAGGCGGTGCCCAGCACCACCAGCAGGGCGGTGGCGGTGAACACCTCGGGCATGCGGGTGCGCGCCACCACCGCGAACAGCCGCCGCAGCAAGGGCCGGCCCAGCACGATGGCCGCGGCCAACGCACCCAGGGCAACGCCGGCGTCCTGCCAGGTAAGGGTTTCGTTCTTGACCCCGCCCAGCAGCGGGATGGCGGCCAACAGTGGAATCGCCACCAGGTCCTGGAACAGCAGGATGGCAAAGCCCAGCCGGCCGTGGTCGGAATTGAGTGCCTTGTGCTCGGACAGCAGTTGCAGCCCCACCGCGGTGGAGGACAGCGCCAGGGCGGTGCCCACCACCAACGCGCTCTTCCACGAGAAATGATTGAGCAGCAGCAGGCCGCCGAGTGCGGCGGCGCTGAGCAGCACCTGCAGCGCGCCAGCACCAAACACCGTGCGTCGCATCACCATCAGCCGCGAGGGCGACAGTTCCAGCCCGATCACGAACATCAGCATCACCACGCCGATCTCGGCGGCATTGAGGATGCGGTCGGTGTCCTGCACGAAACCCAGCACCTGCGGCCCCAGCACCACGCCGGCAGCCAGGTAGCCGAGCACGGCGCCCAGCCCGAAGCGCTTGAATACCGGCACGGCGATCACCGCCGCAAGCAGCAGTACCAAGGCTAGTTCGAGACCGGTGCCATGCATGGGGTGTTCTTCGGATGCACCGGTGTACCCCGGCAGCACCATTATGCGGACTGCACCGTCAACGAATGCGAATGCAGGCCCAATCATGATCAGGACAATGTGGCCCAAGGTTGACCTTGCGCGCCAGCAGGGCCAGACTCGCCGCGCTGCCGGCGTTTCCGAGCGGCATATCCCGGAGTCCAACCCCATGTCCAGCGACAGTAGAAGTCGACCGCGTTCGACGCCAGTGATGGCAATCGCCTGAGTGGGGTGATTTGCCTGTGCTGGCGTTGCGGACGCAACCAGGAACAGGTCAATCACGATGAACCAGAAGCAGCTTCTGCGGCCGGTGGTGGATGCAGCCACCCTGAGCGCCCCCATTGCCAATTTCAACACCGCCGACGCGGTGGAATTCCTCAATACGCTGAGCGTGCCGGCCGCGGCCGACGTGCTTGCCGCGGTGCCGGTGGCGCGCGCGGTGAAGTTGCTGGAGGCGCCCGAACTGCAGCGTGCCGGTACCCTGGTGGCGGCCCTGTTGCCGGTGCGTGCCGCGGCCCTGCTGGGGCTGATGGCCGATGACCGCGCCACCGACATCGTCCATGAACTGGATGCTGCCGAACGCGCCCGGCTGATTCCGCTGCTGGCGCCGGAGGCGCGGCGCGCGATCCAGCAACTGCTCAGCTACCCGCCCAACACTGCCGGTGCGCTGATGACCACCGAATTCGTCGGCGTGCCAGCCGACTGGACGGTGGCGCAGACCCTGCAGCATATCCGCGAGGTCGAGCGCAGCCGCGAGACGGTGTACGCCATCTATGTGCTGGACCCGCTCACCCGCCAGCTGCAGCAGGTGGTGACGATGCGGCGCCTGATCACCGGCGAGCCGGACGATTCCATCCTCTCGGTAGCGCAGGTCAACCCGCCGGTGACGGTGGGGCCGCTGCTGGACCAGGAGGAGGTGGCGCAGCAGATCCGCCGCCACGACCTGTTGGCCATCCCGGTGGTGGACGCGCAGTTGCAGATGCTGGGCATCGTCACCGTCGACGACATCCTTGATGCATTGATCGACGAATCCACCGAGGACGTGCACAAGTTCGGCGGCCTGGAGGCGCTGGACAAGCCCTACATGCAGATCGGTTTCCTGGAGATGCTGCGCAAGCGCGCCGGCTGGCTGAGCGTGCTGTTCCTGGGTGAAATGCTGACCGCCAGCGCCATGCAGCACTACGAGGATGAGCTGGCACGCGCGGTGGTGCTGACCCTGTTCATTCCCCTGATCATGAGCTCGGGCGGCAATTCCGGTTCGCAGGCCACCTCGTTGCTGATCCGCTCGCTGGCGCTGCGTGAACTGCGCCTGCGCGACTGGTGGAAGGTGGCCCTGCGCGAGTTGCCGACCGGCGTGGTGCTGGGCTCGATTCTTGGCCTGCTGGCCATCGTGCGCATCACCGTCTGGCAGCTGGCCGGTCTGCACGACTACGGTGAGCACTGGAAGTTGCTGGCACTGACCATTGGCGCGGCACTGATCGGCATTGTCACCTTCGGCTCGCTGTCCGGCTCGATGCTGCCGTTCGTGCTCAAGCGCCTGGGCTTCGACCCGGCCAGCGCCTCGGCACCGTTCGTGGCGACGTTGGTGGACGTAACCGGGCTGGTCATCTACTTCAGCATTGCCGCAATGATCCTCGGCGGCACGCTCCTCTGAATGTAGTGCCGAGCCATGCTCGGCAGGGGCGTTACCGGCAACCCCAACGGCAAACGCAAAAATCACCCCTCCCCAACCCTCCCCTGCGCTGCGCGCAAGGGAGGGGGCGGTTCGCGGCCATGTGCCAGTTCGTCGCTTGTCTCCCTCCCTTTGGCGTAGCCAAGGGGAGGGCCGGGGAGGGGTGCTCTTCGCCGGCCCCGCCCCACGCTTGATCCTGCGCAGCCCACCCCACGCCGCAGCCGTGTACCTTTGGACCGGTTACCCGCAACAGGCGTCGCAATGAGTACCTATCACCTGCAGACCGTATTCCGCCCGCGTTCGGTGGCCGTGGTGGGCGGCAGCCCGCGTGATCGCTCGGCCGGCCGCGCGGTGATCCGCAACCTGCGCGCCGGCGGCTTTGCCGGGCAGATCGGCTGGGTCAGCCCGCGCTACGCCGAGATCGACGGCATGCGCACGGTCAAGCGGCTCAAGGACCTGCCGTGGATCCCGGACCTGGTGGTGATCACGGTGCCGGCCAGCATCCTGCCGCAGGTGGTGAGCCAGGCCGCCGAGCTGGGCGTGGCGGGGGCCATCATCCTCACCTCCGGGCTGGGCAAGGGCCCCGGTTCGCTGGCCGCGCAGGTGGAAGCGGCCGCACGGCCCAAGGGCATGCGCGTGCTGGGCCCGCACTGCCTGGGCGTGATCGCCCCGCATGCGCGGCTCAATGCCAGCATCGCCGCACACACCCCGCAGGCCGGCGATGTCGCGCTGATCTCCGAATCCAGTGCGATTGCCGCGGCGCTGGTGGAGTGGGGCGTGGCACGATCGATCGGCTTCTCTGCGGTGGTATCGCTGGGCGATGCGCTGGACGTGGATTTCGGCGACCTGCTGGATTACTTCGCCACCGATTACCGCACCCGCGCCATCCTGCTGTACGTCGATCAGATCAGTGATGCGCGCAAGTTCATGTCGGCCGCCCGTGCGGCGGCGCGCGCCAAACCGGTGGTGGTGGTCAAGTCCGGTCGCCAGCCCAAGCGCGGCGACGGCGAGGTCAGCACCCATTCGCAGGCGCTGGCCGCCTCCGACGCGGTCTATGGCGCCGCCTTCAACCGTGCCGGCCTGCTGCGCGTCAACGCGCTGGACGAACTGTTCACCGCCGCCGAAACCCTGGGCCGGCTGGGCACGTTCCCGGGCCGCCGCCTGGCCATCCTCAGCAATGGCGGTGGCGTGGGCCGGCTGGCGGTGGACCAGCTGCAGGCACTGGGCGGCACGTTGGCCGAACTGTCACCGGCAACCATCGCCCAACTGGACAAGGCATTGCCGCAGGGCTGGTCACGCGACAACCCGGTTGACATCGTGGTGGATGCCGACGGTGGCCGCTATGCATCGGCCATCGAGGCCCTACTGTCCGACGATGCCAACGATGCGGTGCTGGTGATCAACGTGCCCACCGCATTCACCTCGTCGGCCGAGGCCGCGCAGGCGCTGACCAGCACGCTGGGGCTGCGCTCGCGGCAGCTGCGCGACAAGCCGGTGTTCGCGGTATGGCTGGGCAATGACGACCGCGCCACCGTTACCCTCAACACCGCGCGGGTGCCGACCTATCCCAGCGAGGCCGAGGCGGTACGGGGCTTCCAGCACCTGGTGAAGTACCGCGAGGCGCAGGCTGCGCTGATGGAAACCCCACCCAGCCTGCCCGCCGATTTCGTGGTGGACGTGGCTGCCGCGCGCGCGCTGGTGGAGACGGCACTGGCCAACGACCAGCAATGGCTGGACCCGGTGGCTACCCACAAGCTGCTGCAGTCCTATGGCATCCCCTCGCTGGAGGTGATGGTGGCGCGCGACGCGCACGAGGCGATGGACCTGGCCCAGCCACTGCTGGAAAAGGGCCTGAGCGTGGCGGTGAAGATTTTTTCGCCGGACATCCCGCACAAATCCGAAGTCGATGGCGTGCGCCTGAACCTGAGCACCTTGCGCGCGGTACAGGCCGCGGCCACCTCCATCCTGCAGCGTGCCCGCGAGCAGCGCCCGCAGGCGCGCATCGAGGGCGTGCTGGTGCAGCCCAGCCTGACCCGGCCCAAAGCACGCGAACTGATTGCCGGCATTGCTGACGACCCGGTATTTGGCCCGGTGGTGGTCTTCGGCCGCGGCGGCACCGCGGTGGAAGTGATCGACGACAAGACCCTGGCACTGCCGCCGCTGGACCTGCGCCTGGCCCATGAGGTGATAGGACGGACCCGTGTATCGCGCATCCTCAAGGCCTATGGCGATGTGCCGGCGGCGGACGAGCGCGCGGTGGCGCTGGTGCTGGTCAAACTGGCGCAGCTGGCGGCGGATATTCCGGAGATCCGCACGCTGGACCTGAACCCATTGCTGGCCGACCGCAATGGCGTGATCGCACTGGATGCACGCATCGCCATCACCCCGGTGCGACGGCTGCACAAGGGCCGTGGCCACCCGCGCTTTGCGATCTTCCCGTATCCCACCGAGTGGGAGCGCACCATTGCCCTGTCCGACGGCGGAAAGGCCTTCATCCGGCCGGTGCGGCCGGAGGACGACGGCCTGTTCCGTGCCTTCTTTGCCCGCGTGACCGACGACGACCTGCGCCTGCGCTTTTTCCAGTCGGTGAAGCACTTCAGCCACGAGTTCATCGCGCGCCTGACCCAGCTGGACTACGCCCGCTCCATCGCCTTGGTGGCCATCGACCCGCGCAGCGGCGAGATGCTGGGTGCGGTGCGCCTGCATGCCGATGCCGATTACGACCGTGGCGAATACGGCATCCTGATCCGCTCCGACCTCAAGGGCCACGGCATCGGCTGGAAGCTGATGCAGATCATGATCGAGTACGCCCAGTGGCAGGGTCTGAAGGTGGTGGAGGGGCAGGTGCTGCGCGAGAACACCACGATGCTGGCGATGTGCCAGAGCCTGGGGTTCAAGGTGAAATCCGACCCGGATGACTCGACCATCATGAATGTGACGCTGCCGGTGGGTGAGGTTAAGAGCTGAGAGCTGAAGGCCAAGAGCCAAAGGCACCCCTCCCCAACCCTCCCCTGCGCTACGCGCAAGGGAGGGGGCAGATCAGCTCCCTCCCTCCCTTTGCCGAAGGCAAGGGGAGGGTTGGGGAGGGGTGCTCTGCTTCGCTCCCTCCCTTGCGCATAGCGCAGGGGAGGGCTGGGGAGGGGTGCTTTGGCTCTGGCTTTGGCAGTTGCCCAACCCCACCCCTCACCCCCAAACCACCCCAAGGCGCGACAATAGCGCCATGCAAACGAACCAAGACCCAGCAGCCAGAACCCCGCTGCTACTGCTGCCCGGCCTGCTCAACGACGCCACGCTGTGGCAGGCCCAGCTCGAAGCACTCGCCGACATCGCCGATTGCCAGGTCGGCGACCTCACCCAGCAAACCACCATGCGTGCCGTCGCCGAAGACGTACTGGCCAAGGCACCCGCACAGTTCGCCCTGGCCGGCTTCTCCCTCGGTGGTTACGTCGCCCAGGAAATCCTGCGCATCGCCCCGCAGCGGGTGTTGAAACTGGCGCTGCTGGATACCTCGTTCAAACCCGACTCGCCCGAGCGCGCCGCACAACGCCTGGCACAGCAGAACAGCGTTCGCCTGCCCGGTACCTTCCATGGTTTCGGCGACAAACTGATGCGCAGCTACATCGATGCATCGCGGCTCGAGGACCATGCATTGGTGGATACCGTGCGCAGCATGACCGCACGCCTCGGCGCCGAAGTCTTCCTGCGCCAGAGCCAGCTGCAGCGTGCCGACGGCAGCGAGGTCCTGCGTGCCTGGCAGGGCCCGGCCTTGATCGTCTGTGGGCGCAACGATGCAATCACGCCCTTGCCGGTCAGCGAGCAGATGGCTGCGCTGATGCCGCAATCAACGCTGGTGGTGATCGAGGACTGCGGTCATCTGGCACCGTTGGAGAAACCGGCGGAAGTGAACGCTGCGATGCGTGCCTGGCTGCTATCCACGCCAGGCTGATCGATCTCAATCCCAAGCCGGCGCGATGCCCGGGTTGGCCACGCGTTCGCCACGATCCAGCTCCCCGATCCGAGCCATGTCCTCGGCATCCAGCCGCAGCTGTGCCGCCTGCAGGTTGCCGGCAAGGTTCTCACGCTTGGTCGACGACGGAATCACCGCATAGCCCTGCTGCAAGGCCCACGCCAACGCGACCTGCGCGGTGCTTGCCTGGTGCTTGTCGGCAATGGCCTGGATCACCGGGTCCTTCAGCACCGCGCCATAGGCCAGGCTCATGAACGCGGTGACAGGGATGCCCTGCTCACGCAGGTAGGCGATCAAGGCGCGGTTCTGCAGATAGGGATGCACTTCGATCTGGTTGGTGGCGATGGCATCGGCGCCGAGGATGGCGATGGCCTGGCGGGTCAGGTCGATGGTGAAGTTGGAAACACCGATCGCCTTGGTCAAACCCAGCGCCTTGGCTTCGCGCAGCGCACCGAGGAACTCGGCCATCGGCACTTCGTCCTTGGGCGAGGGCCAGTGGATCAGCGTCAGGTCGACGTGATCGGTGCGCAGCTTGCGCAGGCTCTCGCGCAGGCTGGCAAGCAGGTCATCTTGGTGGAAGTTGCTGATCCAGATCTTGGTGGTCAGGAACAGCTGCTCGCGCGGCACCGTGCCGCTGGCGATCGCTGCACCAAGGTCGGCTTCGTTGTCGTAGATCTGTGCGGTGTCGAAAGCGCGGTAGCCAAGCTCCAATGCGTTGTGCACGGAGTCGGTGAGGACCTGGCCCTTGAGGCGATAGGTGCCAAGGCCGATAGCGGGAATGTTCATTCAAATCTCCTGAAATTCGCACTCACAGGCTACGCCGCGCAGCGCGAACGAAAAGGTAAAAGGGAGTAACAGCGTGTTCCGTCAGTGCGCGCTGACGGCAATGCCCTCGGCGCGCACATCCAATCCATCGCGGCCATCCAGCCGGCCACTCAGTGCCGTCAATGCCAGCGCACCCAGCACCACCAGCGCGCCCATCCACGGCGTGTGCATCAGGCCGATGTGATCGACCACCAGGCCGCCGAGCGAGGCACCCAGCGCGATGCCGATGTTGAAGGCGGCGATGTTCAGGCCGGACGCAACATCCGTTGCCTGCGGCACGAAGCGCTGTGCCTGCTTGACCACATACACCTGCAGGCCCGGCACATTGCCGAACGCCACTGCGCCCAGCGCCAGCACCGTCAACAGCACCAGCCAGCGGTTGTAGGCGGTGAAGGTGAGCGCCAGCAGCACCACGGCAAGCAGGCCGAAGATCAAGGTCAATGCGGGCACCGGGCCCCGGCGGTCAGCCAGACGCCCGCCCCACAGATTGCCGATGGCCACCGACACACCGTAGACCAGCAACACCGCGCTTACGGCATTGGCCGAGAAGCCGCTGACGTCCTGCAGGATCGAGGCGAGGAAGGTAAAGGAAAGAAAGGTGCCGCCATAGCCCAGCGCGGTCATCGCATAGACCAGCAACAGTCGTGGTTGTGCCAGCACCGCGAACTGTTGCCCAAAGGTGGCCGGTGCGCTGCGCGGCAGGTTGCGCGGCACGAACAGCAGGCTGCCGAGCAGGGCGATCACGCCCAACGCAGCCACCGTCAGGAAGGTGGCACGCCAACCGAGGTGCTGCCCGATGAAGGTGCCCAGCGGTACGCCGGTCACCAGCGCCACCGTCAGCCCGGTGAACATGATCGCGATCGCGCTGGCGGCCTTGTCCCTGGGCACCACCGAGGTGGCGATGATCGAGCCGATCGAGAAGAACACACCATGCGCCAGCCCGGTCAGCATCCGCGCCACGATCAACGAGCCATAGCCCGGCGCCATCCACGCAATAAGGTTGCCGACGGTGAACAGCAGCATCAGCGCGACCAGCAAGGCCTTGCGTGGCACCCGTCCGGTCAGGGCGGTGAGTACGGGCGCACCCACCGCAACGCCCAGCGCATACAGCGAAACCAGCAGGCCGGCCGAGGGCAGGCTGACCTGCAGGTCGGCGGCAATGGTCGGGATCAGGCCGACGATGACGAACTCGGTGGTGCCGATGGCGAACGCACCCAGGGTCAGCGCCAGCAGGGCAAGGGGGATACCGCGGGACATGGGCGATTCCTCGGAAAGGGGCGCGCAGTCTGGCCGGGTCACTGTTGCCGAAAAAGCCGGTTTGCACCCAATGACTATTGAATTCTGGTCAATAATGGATCCGCCCTCCCGCTGCCCTTGATCCGATGAAAACCACTCTCGACGAAATGCAGGCCTTCATCGCGGTGATCGATACCGGCTCTATCACCGCCGCCGCCGAGCAGCTGGGCCAGACCACCTCCGGCGTGAGCCGCGCATTGGGGCGATTGGAGGAGAAGCTGGGCACCACCTTGCTGACCCGTACCACCCGCCGCCTGCAGCTCACCGCCGAGGGGGAGTCCTTCCTGGCGCAGGCGCGCGCCATCGTCGCCTCGGTGGATGCCGCCGAGGAACAGATCGCCGCGCGCCGTGGCACGCCCTCGGGGCGGTTGCGGGTGGATGCGGCCATGCCCTTCGTGCTGCATGTGATCGCGCCGCTGGTGGCCGAGTACTGCAGCCGCTATCCGCAGGTCGCACTGGAGCTCAACAGCAGCGAGCGTTACATCGACCTGCTCGAGCGCCGCACCGATATCGCCATCCGCATCGGCCCCTTGGCCGACTCCACCCTGCATGCGCGGCCATTGGGCCACAGCCGGCTACGGGTGCTGGCCAGCCCTGCGTATCTGCAACAGCACGGCACGCCGAAGACGGTGGCGCAACTGCAGGCGCATGCGCTGCTCGGCTTCAATGAACCGGACTCGCTCAACACCTGGCCATTGCCGGACGCCGATGGTGGCCTGTTGCATGTGCGGCCAAGCCTGGCGGTGAACAGTGGCGAGATCCTGCACCGCCTGGCGCTGGAGGGCGTGGGCATCGTCTGCCTGTCCGATTTCCTGACCGAACAGGACCGTGCCCAGGGCAGTCTGGTGCAGGTGCTGCCAAAGCAGACCGTGGAAGTGCGACAGCCCATCCATGCGGTGTATTACCGCAACACCGCGGTGTCGGCGCGGATCCGCTCGTTCCTGGACTATCTGGGCGAGGCCATGGCGAAGGCGGCGTACACGCAGTAAGCCGGCGCAGCTGACAGGCTGGTGTTGGGGCGATGAGGCAGTGCAGGGCGGCCACCCTGTAACACCCACCCCCGTCGCGGGTGCAGGGGTGGGTGTGTTGCAGGCGCTGCCGTGGTTTGGCGGCGTGCGCCGCGGCTACCGCCGCTTGTCAGTGCTGCTCGGCGTGATGCCAGGCGTGCCGCACCAGCCAGCGTGCTTCGTCCCAGGACACGGCCAGTGCCGGGTTGTGCCGGTGGTAGCTGTCCTGCAGCACTTTGTAGAGCTGTTCTTCAGTGGCGCGTGGATACGCCTGGTACACGTCATAACCCATTTCCAGCAGTCGCTGGTAATGGTCGAAATCGTGCTGGCCAAGGTGGCCGATGGCATGTACGCCGCGCCAGTAGGTCAGCTCGGCGTCACGGTCGAAATTGCGTTGGGCTGCGGATGTGGTCTGCATGGGTAGGACTCCATTCGCGGTCTACCCCCTGTCCAGCGATGCTAAGTCCGGCGCAGGGGGGAATCAAGCAAGCCGGTTCACGTTTCGGCACTGGCGCTGTCCAGCTGCGCCAGCTCAACCGGGGTCAATGCCAGCTGCGCCGCGGCAAGCACTTCCTGCAACTGCGGCACGCTGGTGGCGCTGACGATGGGGGCGGTGATGCCGGGGCGGGCGATCAACCAGGCCAGGGCAACCTGTGCGGGTGTGGCGTTGTGGCTGGCGGCCACGTCGTCCAGCGCCTGCAGGATGCGCAGGCCACGCGGGTTGAGGTACTGCGCGGCCACCTTGGCACCGCGCGCAGCGCTCTTGCCCACGTCTTGGGCTGTACGGTATTTGCCGCTGAGGAACCCGCTGGCCAGCGAGTAGTAGCTGATCACGCCCAGGCCTTGTTCGCGCGCCAGCGGCTCCAGTTCGGCTTCGTAGCCGGCGCGGTCGTACAGGTTGTACTCCGGCTGCAAGGTCTCATAGCGCGGCAGGTGATAGTCGGCTGACACCTTGAGTGCCTCGCGCAGGCGCGCGGCACTGTAGTTGGAGGCACCGATGGCGCGGACCTTGCCGGCCTGCACCAGGCGCGCGAACGCACCCAGCGATTCCTCCAGCGGCACCGACTCATCGTCTTCGTGTGCCTGGTACAGATCAATGACGTCGGTCTGCAGGCGGCGCAGCGAATCCTCGATGGCGGCATTGATGTTGTCCGCCGACAGGCCGGGGCGTTCTGCCCACTTGGCTACCTTGGTGGCGATGACTACCTTGTCGCGTTTGCCACTGTGCTGCAGCCACCGGCCGATGATGGTTTCCGACTCGCCGCCGCGGTTGCCCGGCACCCAGGCCGGATAGACATCGGCAGTGTCGACCAGGTTGAAGCCGGCATCGACAAAGGCATCCAGCAGGGTGAACGCGGTTTTTTCGTCGGCACTCCAGCCGAACACGTTGCCACCGAAGGCAATGGGACTGACCTGCAGGCCGGAGCGACCAAGTTCGCGTGACGGGGGCATGCATTCCTCCTTTGTTGTCCAGTTCTCCAGCATAGACGCAAGGCGTTCCAATTCCGTGGCAAAGCGGTGAAAACAGCGTTCCGTTGTGCTTGTCCGCGCTAACGTGTTGTAAACATTTCGTGCTGCAGTGCGATTGCAACGGCGTGCTAGGCTCGGCGTCTCAACCGCCGGAGACTCACATGAAAACGCGTGCGCCCCTGTTTTGTGCCTGCCTGTTGGCGGTGGCTTCGGCCCTGCCGTTTGCCACCCTGGCCAGCGAAGCTGTTGTTGCTGCCGACAGCGCCCAGGTGGCTCCGGAGCTGCAGGCGGCCATTGCCGCCAACTGGCGCAGCCCGGCTAACGTGGCACGTGACAACTACCGTCATCCAGCGCAGACACTGGCTTTCTTCGGCCTGCAGCCGAACCAGACCGTGGTCGAGATCACCCCGGGTGGCGGCTGGTATGCGGAGATCCTGGCGCCCTACCTGCGTGAGAACGGCAGGTATGTGGCAGCAGTGGTGGACCCGGCGGCGTTGCCGGCCGGTGGTGGCCGTGATTATCAGCAACGGTCGCGCGATGGCCTGGCCAGGAAGTTTGCCGATGCCCCGGCGCAGTACGACCGCGCGGTCGAAGTGGCCTACGATCCGGCCGCACCGGTGCTGGGTGCACCGGGCTCGGCCGACCTGGTGTTGACCTTCCGCAATGTCCACAACTGGCGTGCCAATGGCCAGGCCGAAGGCATGTTCAAGGCCTTCCATGACGTGCTCAAGCCCGGCGGCACGCTGGGTGTGGTCGAACACCGCGCCAAGGCCGATGTGCCGGCAGACGACAAGAGCGGCTACGTGGGCCAGGCGCAGGTGATCGCGATGGCCGAGGCGGCCGGTTTCAGCCTGGTCCAGAGCAGCGAGATCAATGCCAACCCGGCCGACACCAAGGACCATCCCAATGGTGTCTGGACCCTGCCGCCGTCCAACAACCATGACGCCGCCGATGCCGCCAAGTACAAGGCCATCGGCGAAAGCGACCGCATGACGCTGCGCTTCGTGAAAAACTGAGCGCCGCTGGCGGGGTGGCTGCGCGCGGGGCTTTGCCCCATCATTGCGCGCATTCCCCCCCTTCGAGCCATCCCGCCGTCGCGGGGACAGGCTTGTTTCCCGTCGCCACGGGAAGAGAACGTTCAATACCGTCCGCTCATGCTCATCGCCTTCAACAAGCCCTTCAACGTGCTGTGCCAGTTCACCGATCGCAGCCAACCGCCGCGGGCGACGCTGGCCGGCTTCGGGCTGCCGGCAAACGTGTATGCGGCGGGCCGCCTGGATTACGACAGCGAAGGCCTGTTGCTGCTCACCGACGATGGCAACCTTGCCCATCGCCTGACCGACCCGCGGCACAAGCAACCCAAGACCTACTGGGTGCAGGTGGAGGGCGTCCCGAGCGCGGAGAAGCTGCAGGCACTGCGCGATGGTGTGCAGCTCAATGACGGGCCCACCCTGCCGGCACAGGCAAGGCTGCTGGAGCCCGCCCCCCGCCTGTGGCAGCGTGACCCGCCGGTGCGGTTCCGCAAGACCGTGCCCGATGCGTGGTTGGCGATCACCCTGCGTGAGGGGCGTAACCGCCAGGTGCGGCGGATGACGGCGGCGGTGGGCCTGCCGACCTTGCGGCTGGTGCGCGCCTCGATGGGGCCGCATGCGCTGGATGCGCTGCAACCGGGGCAATGGCGCCGCATCGACGGCTGACTGCAATGAAAAACGGGAGCGCTATGCGCTCCCGTTGCTGTTGCAGCCGACTCAGGCGTCGCTGCCGATATCGCTGGTTTCGTCGGTGACGCTGGCCGCGTGGCGGCGGCGCTGCGCGATCTGCCGCGACTTGGCCTCGATGGCTTCGTTGTCGCGCTTGTTGCGGCGGTACAGCGCATAGCCGAGCAGACCCAGGCCAACTGCGGCCACGGCAACCGTGGCGGTGGGGTTGCGCTTGGCGACGCGGGTGACCGCACGGCCGCCGGTCTTCATCGCACCAATGGCGGCGCCGGTCTTGAGCCACTCGGCGGCGCTGGAGCCACCGTGCTTGATGTTGCCGCCGGCGCTGTTGACCAGTTCCAGGGCGCGTTCCAGTGCCGGTCCGGTGATGTCGCTGAACTTGCTCATGTGGGGACTCCATGTAGATGAGGGTCAGACGCCTAGTGTTGCCGCATAGGCGTGTAGGGGATGTTAGCCGGGAAGTGATGACCGTGGCTGTGGCAGGCTGAAGCTGAACTAACGGTGACGGCATACGGCAAAAGCTACCCCTCCCCAACCCTCCCCTGCGCTACGCGCAAGGGAGGGGGCCAAAGCGGTTGCGCTGCAATCGGAAAGCTTGCCAGGACCCACCCCCTCCCTTTGCCGCAGGCAAGGGGAGAGTCGGGGAGGGGTGCTCTTGCTCTTGCTCTCGCTTTCGCTTCTGCCTCTGCCAGCCCCCAGTCCCAACTAAGTCCCCCGCGGCTTCGCTCTATGCGTAGCGGTAGCGCTCCACGGATCATCCGGCCACGGGTGCCTTGGGTAGCGCCCCTTCATTTCCTTCTTCACCTCGGCATAGGTGTTCTGCCAGAAGTTGCGCAGGTCACCGGTCACCTGCAGCGGCTTGCCGCCCGGTGACAGCAGGTGCAGCAACAGCGGTACGCGGCCATCGGCAATGCGCGGCGTATCGGCCAGGCCAAACAGCTCCTGCAGCTTCACCGCCAGTACCGGTGGGCGCGGGCTGAGGCCATCGTCATCGAGCGCGTATTCGATGGGCCGTTCCATCCCCGATGGCACGCTGATACGCGTGGGCGCATGCCGGTCCACCAGCTGCCGCGTGTTCCAGCCGATGCCGGATTTCAGTGCTTCGCCCAATTCCTGCTCGGACAAGGCTTCCAGCCGCGTCTTGCCGTTGAATGCAGGCAGCAGCCAGTGGTCCAGTGCATCCAGCAAGGCCGTGTCGGAGAGGTCGGGCAGCTCCAGTTCCGGCATCCACTTTCTCAGTCCCATCACCCGCCAGCGCCATTGCTGCAGGTTCCCCGTCCATGGCAATGCGTCCAGGCCCAACTCGCGTACCGCATCGGTAAGCGCACGTGCGGCGCGCGCTGGATCCACCTGGCCGGCGGGGCGGCTGTCCAGCACGATGCGCTCGAAGCTGCTTTCACGACGCGCTTCGAGGGCGCGCTTGGTGCTGTTCCAGCGCACCACGTCCTGGGTCTTGAAGCGCCCGGGGAAATCGCGGCGCAGGCGTTGTTCGTCCACCGGTACCGCGCGCAGGATCAAGGCATCGCGCGGGTCATGGCGCAGCTCGCTGATCACCAGCCAGGGTTCGCCGCGCAGGTCGCTGTTGTCGAACTGGCGTGCGCTGCGGCCATTGGCCAACTGGTAGCGCTGTGGATCGTTCGGGTGCTGGCTGGCAATGCGGTCGGGGAAGGCATGGGCGAGCAGGTCGCCGAGCTCATGCGCCTCGATATCGGCTGGCGGTGTCGCATCGCAACGCAGGCGACGGCGCCATTGCTTGGCAGCGGCATCAATCGCAGCCAGTCCACCGCGGTTGGCGTCGTAAGGCGCGCGGCCATTGCGGAAGGCGGCAAGGGCGCGCCAACGCGCGGCCAGTGCATCACCGCCCTGACGCAGTGGATCGCGAGCTTCCAGCAGGGCGGCTATATCTGCCGCCAGGGCCTGCTCGCGCGGATTGCCGGCAGACAACAGCATCGCCGCCATGCGCGGATGCGTGCCCATCGCCAGCATGCGCTTGCCCAGTGCGGTGATGGTATTGGTGTCGCTCAGCGCGCCCAGCCGCTGCAGCAGTTCCCGCGCGGCCGACAGTGCGCCGGTCGGTGGCGGATCGACAAAGCGCAGTTCATCGCTGCCCCAGGCCGCCAGTTCCAGGGCCAGCCCGGCCAGTTCCACCTGCGCCATTTCCGGGCGGCGCTGCGGCTCCAGCCGCTGCGACTGCGGCCACAGCCGCCACGCCCAGCCGGCGGCCACACGACCGGCGCGGCCGGCGCGCTGGTCAGCCGAAGCCTGCGAGATGGTCACCGCATCCAGCCGCGAGAAACCGCTGTTGGGGTCGTAGCGCGGCTCGCGCGCCAGGCCGGCATCAATCACCACCCGCACGCCGGGCAGGGTGACCGAGGATTCGGCCACGTTGGTGGCCAGCACCACCCGACGGCGGCCGTCGGGATCGGGTTGCAGCACGCAGGTCTGTTGTTCGATCGGCAGCTCGCCGTGGAGGGGGAGCACCTCATAGCCTTCTCCCGCCGGGAGAAGAGCCTGTCCCTGCGAAGGCGGGGATGGCTGAGCGCCGGATGAGGGTGCGGGCGAAGCCTCCGGCAATGGGACAGGGCGGGTGGCTGCGCCACCTACCCTCTCCCCAACCCCTCCCCCGGAGGGGGAGGGGCTCAAAGCGGCCTGCACTCTGGCAATCTCGCGCTGCCCGGGCAGAAACACCAGCACGTCGCCGGGATGCTGGGCCACGGCCTGTTCCACCGCGCGGCGGGTCTGTGCTTCCAGGGTTTCGTCGCGTCGCGGCGGGAAGTGGCTGACGTCCACCGGGTAGCTGCGGCCTTCGCTGGTCAGACGCGGGGCGTCCAGGAACTGCGCCAGCCGCTCACCGTCCAGGGTGGCCGACATCACCACGATGCGCAGGTCCTCGCGCAGCTGCGATTGCACGTCCAGCGCCAATGCCAGGCCGAGGTCGGCCGACAGGTGGCGTTCGTGGAATTCGTCGAACAGCACCGCGCCCACGCCTTCCAGCAGCGGGTCGTCCTGCAGCATGCGGGTCAGGATGCCTTCGGTGACCACCTCGATGCGGGTACGCGCCGAGACCTTGTTCTCGAAGCGGATGCGGTAGCCGACGGTCTCGCCGACGGGTTCGCCCAGCTGCCTGGCCATGAAGGTGGCGGCACTGCGCGCGGCCACGCGGCGCGGTTCCAGCATGATGATCTTGTTGCCCTGCAGCCACGACGCATCCAGCAGCGCCAGCGGCACCTGGGTGGTCTTGCCGGCGCCGGGCGGCGCTTCCAGCACCAGCCGCGGCTGCGCGGCCAGGTGCTGGAGGATGTCGGGGAGCAGCGGGGTGATGGGGAATGCTGGTGCCATCGGCACATTGTAGAAGCCGTGCACGAGAAGCGCCGCCCGAAGCACGGTAGCCCGGGTAAGCGCAGCGCAGCCGGGGCTCTTCGCGGAGTCATCGGGTACCTCGCACAGAGCCCCCGGGTGCGCTGCGCTTACCCGGGCTACGGGGCTCCGTTCATGCTGCACAGGGCTCGCCTGCGGCCAAACCTCTACAATTCCCCCTTTCCGCCTCACCGCACCCAGCTCAATGCAACTGATCGACATCGGCGCCAACCTCACCCATGAATCCTTTGATCGCGACCTTGACGCGGTGCTGGAGCGCGCCCGCGCTGCGGGCGTGGTGCAGATGGTGATCACCGGTGCCAGCCGCGAGCACTCGCCGATGGCCTTGGCGTTGGCGCAGCGTCACCCCGGTTTCCTGTACGCCACCGCAGGTGTGCATCCGCACCACGCCAGTGAGTACACCGACGAATGCGATGCGGAAATGCGCGCACTGCATGCACACCCGGAAGTAGTGGCGGTGGGCGAATGCGGCCTGGATTTCAACCGCGATTTCTCGCCGCGCCCAGCCCAGCGCAAGGCCTTCGAACGCCAGCTGCAGATCGCCAGCGAGAACGGCAAGCCGCTGTTCCTGCACCAGCGCGATGCGCACGATGACTTCATCGCGATGATGAAGAACTTCGATGGCAAGCTCGGCCCGGCGGTAGTGCATTGTTTCACCGCCGAGCGCCGCGAGCTGTTCGATTATCTGGACCGTGACTGGTACATCGGCATCACCGGCTGGCTCTGCGATGAGCGCCGCGGCGCGCACCTGCGTGAGCTGGTCAAGCACATCCCGGCCGAGCGGCTGATGATCGAGACCGATGCGCCCTACCTGCTGCCGCGCACGATGCGGCCGCTGCCCAAGGACCGCCGCAACGAGCCGGCCTTCCTGTCGCATATCGTCGAGGAACTGGCCCGCGACCGTGGCGAAGATGTGGCGGTGACCGCTGCCAACGCCACTGCCGCCACCCGTGCGTTCTTCCGCCTGCCGCCGGTCTGACGGCAGGCGCTGGTTTCAAACGGCGCGCTGCGCCTCATAGGCCTGCAGGTGGCAATACGCGGCCTGCAGCAGCGGCGCGGACTGGCCAGCGGCAAGCGCCCGGCCCAGCATGTCACCGACGATATGTGCCGCTTCCACCCGCTGCCCGGCTTCCAGATCACGCAGCATCGAAGCCTTGATCGGTGAACCCGGTTTGGTGATGGCGCCCAGCGCGATTTCCTGCGCTTTCGCTGGGATCGGCTGCCCGGCCTGTGCGGCCACGGCCAGACATTCGCCGTACAAGGCCTGCATGAAGGTGGTGCCGTGGTCGCTGGCGACGATAGTGCCAACGTCGGCGCGCATCAGGCAGGTGCCGGCGGCCAACGCGGTCAGGAAGGTGTATTTGATCCATTGCTCCAAGGCGATATCGGCCGAGGCGACATGGTCGATGCCGGCCTGTTCGCAGGCCTTGGCAAGTGCGCTGACGCGGGCGCTGTCGGTGTCGCCATCGCGTTCGCCGAAGGTCAGCTTGGCCGGTTTGTCCAGATGCAGCACGGCGCCATCGTCGGCCTTGGTTGCACTGATGAAGCACAGCCCGCCGAGCACGTGCTCGCGCCCGAAGCGCGCGTCCAGTGCGGTGTAGTGGCGCAGGCCGTTGAGGATGGGCAGCACCGTGGTGTTGGAACCTACTGCCGGTGCGATGGCTTCGATCGAGCTGTCCAGGTCATAGGCCTTGCAGCTGAGGATGACCAGGTCGAAAGGGCGCTGCTGCGCAAGCTGCGGCAGTGCGTCGGCGGTGACGTGGGCGACCGCGAAGGTGGCATCGCCGAGCGGGCTGCGGATCACCAGACCATCGCGTTCCAGCTGCGCGGCACGGTTGGGTCGCACCAGGAAGGTGACATCACCACCGGCCTGGGCCAGCCGGCCACCAAAGTAACCGCCGGTACCACCGGCACCGAGAATCAGGATGCGCATCGGGTTGGATATCCATCAACGAAGGGGAGTGAAGACATCATAGGTGTTCGGCGTGCGGTTGATATTGTAGGAGCGGCGTGAGCCGCGAAGCTGTTCCCCCTCCCTTTGCCGAAGGCAAGGGGGTGAAGAAGGCCTGCTTGCGCGCCATTGGCGCGCGGCCTGATGAACGACCGAAGGCTATGCCTTCGGGCCGGACGGGTTGGGGAGGGGTTGTGCTTTTGGCTTTTGGATCTTTTGCTTCGCGGCTTACGCCGTTCCCACAAGAACCAAAGCAAAGAGCCAAAAAAAAAGCGCCTTTCGGCGCCTTCTTTCAGCTGCGCAGGCCTACGCCCCGTCGCAGCAGCCACAGGGCCACGGCGGTGAGTGCGGCGACAAAGCCCAGCATCAGCGCGTAGGACACCCACAACGGCACGTCGCTGCTGCCCAGCAGGCCGTAGCGGAACGCATTGACCATGTAGAAGATCGGGTTGGCATGGGTCATCGCCTGTGCCCAGCCCGGCAACAAGGTCACCGAGTAGAACACGCCGCCCAGGTAGGTCAGCGGGGTCAGGATGAAGGTCGGCACGATCGCCACGTCATCGAACTTCTTGGCGTAGACGGC
>NZ_DLJW01000123.1:0-13826 GCF_002477705.1 Stenotrophomonas sp. UBA7606
GCGCATATTGCCCTGACGGGTAGCGGTCGCAATCGCTTCGGCATCGTTGCGGTCGTTCTTGGCCGTGCGGCTCTTGCGGAATGGGGCGACAAACTGGGCGGCTATCAGTCGCGGCTGCAGGCCATAGTCCTGGCAGCGGCGCGCCCAGTGATGGGCGCCACTGCAGGCCTCCATCGCCACCACCGTACCCTCCGGAACGCGGGGTAGCCACTGGATGAATGCCTCCCGGCGAAGCTCCCGCCGTTCTTGAATCCGTCCTGCCGCGTCAGCCGCACATACCGAGAACACCTGTTTTGCCAAGTCCACACCAATGGTTATAGTGCGCATTGGAAACTCCTCGTCCAGACATACCGATGGTGAGAGCCATCATGGTCCTTCAAGACCGAGCGGTTATCCGCAGGGATGGGGAGTTTCCTTTTTACTCATTCAAGCCGACTACGGTAGTTCCTTCGCTTTAGTGGACACCCTGACCTAACGATCAGGAGTATCCCAATGCCCCGCCCTGGCCCCAGAAGCACCTACCGCTATACCGATCATTTCAAGGCAACCGCCGTACGCTTGAGCGAGCTCCCGGGCGTTTCGGTGGCCGATGTTGCCCAATCCCTTTACATCCATCCTTTCATGTTGTCTCGTTGGCGAAAGCTTGCCCGCGAAGGAATCATCGTGACCAAGGGTGTCGAATTGGACCAAGCCATCAGTGCCGAGCTCAAGGAGTTGCGCGAGGTGAAGCGCAGGTACGAACGCCTGCAGCTTGAGAATGACATTTTAAAAAAAGCCATCGCATTCACTTCAAAACAAAAAGCGATGTCTTCGCCTTCATCGCCCATCACCAAGAAGCCTGTCCGGTGAAAGCAATGTGTCAGTTGTTCGACGTCAGCACGGCCTGCTTCTATGCCTGGCCGCGTCGGCCACCAAACGCACGCTTGCTTGAGGACGGCCTTCTTATCGAGCGCATCCGCAACGTGCATGCACAAAGCCGATACACCTATGGCAGCCCACGTGTACACGCTGCACTGAAGCGAACTGGTGAGATCATCGGGCGTCGCCGCGTTGAGCGATTGATGCGTCTGGAAGGCATATCTGCGCGTTCGGCAAGCGTGTACAAGCAACGCCCCGGGCTCAAGCGATTCCTGGCCAGCATAGGAAGCCATGCCCATCTGATGGACAACACAAAACCAGACCGAGTGTGGGTCGGCGATGTCACCTATTTGAAGGTCGCCGGCCAATGGCGCTACTTGGCCACAGTGATGGACCGCTGCTCCAGACGCTTGCTCGGCTGGTCGCTTGGAAAGGATCGTACCTTGGCACTGACCAAGCGCGCACTGGCTTCTGCCCTGCGCACCCGCCGACCCAAGCCAGGAGCCATCTTTCACAGTGATCGCGGCATCGAGTTCCTGGACAGCGAGTTCAGACGGCAACTGCAGCACGCTGACCTGCTGCAGTCCGCCAATCGACCTCGGCGCATGACCGACAATGCACATATGGAATCCTGGAATAAGTCCATGAAGGCCGACTTCTATCACCAACGCACATTTGAAACCGACCGGTCCCTACTGGCAGCCATCCGCAGCCATGTGGGTTTCTACAATAACCAGCGCCTACACTCCGCACTGGGGTATAAAACACCCGTGGAATTCGAGCGCACCTGCCATTGACCAACAGGTGTCCACTTTTTCGAAGGAAGCCCCACCAGATTCGCGGCGCGGCCTAAATCAGGCATCAACCTTCACACGAGACTTCCGCGTGACCCCAGAGATAAAAAAGCATTTCCGAGATCGTGCCGTTCGTGCGGTCCGAGGCCTCGAAAAGGAAAGGTCTTCTTTTGGTTACATCAACGACGGCAGCGGCAAGCGATACCGTGCTGGCGTTTTCTTTCTACTCGCAGGCGATCTGAAGCGCGCCAATGAAACATTCGACTGGTTCTACGAAGAATTTCCGGATGATATCGGCGAGCCTGTGTTCCACCTGTACAGCTCACTAGCAGCACATAGACAAGGCGATCCTGTCAAAGCGCGCATGCGCCTCCTGGATACGATGCTCAGCAACATATTCATGTTGCCGCATCTCGTTGGGCGACGTTTGAACGCACCCGACATCTGGTGTCAGTCCAACCGGCATCAAGAGAGCTATCTTTTAGAGGTGGAGGAGTTTCTGCAGGAGCCAACCTGCGAAGAACGCCTTTGGATAGCCTCAGAGTTGAAAAGCAGTACATTTGTCACACTGAAAGATGGTTATCTTGCGACCTTCGCAGAGCTCAAAGACGAGCGTGATATTGCCAAGCGCATGTCCATACTTGGCAAGTGGCAAAGCCTTCAGGCCGAGCACCTTGGCAATGGAAGCTGACAATTCGTTCACGCCGACGCTGCTTCGCGATGCCTTGATTCCACAATCAGGTGACCACATGAAAATCCTGCATGTTCTGGCAATCCTTCTATTCCTGGCCGCACTCTGCTTCTACGTTGCCTCCTCCAGCACGGGGGCATGGCTACTGGGTGGCATTGGCATTGTGCTGGAGATCGTTGCGTGGGTTATCGCACTGACTTCCAGAAAACCGACTACACCCGGTAGCAGCGTGAATTGATCGCATCACCGCTATCTTCGAAGGCTGGGCAACCCATGTACCCAGTGCAGAGTTCGCCACCGAGTAGTTCTTCCAGGCCTGTCCGTGGATTCTCCCCGGGACAGTAGGCACCGCAAACCTGTGATCTGCGCTTCCCCGGATATCCCCATGCCTCATCGCCATGCCAGGTCCCGCGCAGAGAACGTACGGCTTACACCGCGCATCGTCCGCAAGACGGTGCTTTCACTGTTCCGCCGACGCAATGACTACGGCAACGAAGATTTGGCAGAGCTCCTTGCCCAGCTTGAGCCACTTGGCGTGACCACCGCAAAGCAGCTCCGGTTGATCATGAAGCGGCACCGGCGATCACTGCGCCAGGACGAGAAACGGCGAATGTCCAACGCCGAAACACGCTGGCTTGCCGGTGAAATGCAAGGCCTCGGGCTTGATACCCACGCCAACAAATCGTGGTTCGGCATCACGGGTCTGGTAAGACAGGCGATGGAACTTGAGTTCGCGGACAAGGCTGCAGCCCAATGGACAATTACCGAGATTGCCGACTAGGCGCAGTGCCCACCAAAGCATGGTGAGCTTCGCCAGCGGCCCATCAAGGAGCTGCCCCACGCCGCGCCCAGCGGTTTGATCCTGCTCCCGGCAATGGCTCAGTTTCCCTTCCCGTGGAAGGTCTACCGTAGCACCTGGCTGCCAGCGTCGAGGTGCTCATTGCAGGCGGAAGGTAACCGGGATATCCAGCGTCACTTCATCCACGTCCGACGTGGCCATACCCGGCGCCACACTCCAGCCCAGCGCGGCCTCACGGGCGGCCGCATCAAGCAAGCGGTTGCCGCTGCTTTCGGTAATGCGAACACGCTTCACCTGCCCGTCGCCGGACAGCGTTATTGCCAACAGCACGCGGCCTTCCAGCCCTTCACGGGCAGATGCAGGCGGGTAGCGGGCGGGTTTGGTGCGGGCCTTGTCGCGCAACAGCGTCGCGAGGAAATCGCGCGAACTTGCACCAGGAAGCAACGTTGCCTGCTCTACCCGACCGTCGGCTGCTGCCGGCGATACCGTGAAAAGCACCTCCACCCGGCGTCGTTCACCGGCCTTCGGTGCCCGGTCACTGATCGTCCAACGGGCAGCCTCTTCACGCGCCCGGGTATCGAGTGCAGCATCGCCCGTGCTTTCCTCGACCAGCACCGAGCTCAACGTGCCGTCGGCAAGAACGTCGATGACCAGCTGCAGACGCGCGTTCGTGCGCACACCCGAGACAGGCAGCGCTATCGGCTGCACCATGGCCTCAAAGCCCGCCGCAGGCAGATCGACGAAGACCTCGCCATTGGCACGGCGGGGAGAGGTTGCAGCTGGCGGCGCAAGGGGTGACTGCTGCCTGTACCGGACAACGTTCAGGCCCTTGCCGGTTGTCGCTGATTGCGCTGCCGGCAGCACCTGCTCGGACGTTCTCCTTGCGCCGTTGGCATCATCTCCAGCAGCACCCCGCCGGGGAAGCTGCAACACCTCGGCCCGCGCCTGCAGTATTTCCAGGCGCTTGCGCGAGGACTCTGGCAGCCAGATCGCCTGCAACGAAAGATCCCTGGCCAGAAAGCGCCCTTGCAGGTCCAGTGGTTCGGAACGAGGACTTCCCTCCTTTTCGCCCTGCTTGAGCCGTGCCGACACCAACAGTGCACCCAACGCCAGCTCTTCATCGACATCGACCACCACCGCTGCATAGCTATCCCACAAGGCGGGATAGCTTGGCTTGTAGCTGAGCAGGGCCTCCTGCAGCGTCAGTATCCCGCGCACCTGGTCGTCGATGGAGAGTGCCGGCTCGTCTGCATCCACGGAATCGGCCATACGTGCACGCAGCGCGTGGTTCAGGCCGATCAGCTCCAGCAGCAAGCGTTGCACGCCCCCGGTGTCCACATCCGGCACCGCGTCCCACATTGTGGTGAGCAGCGCGATGCGTTCTTCGCTGCTTGCCTTCCTTTCCGCTGCGGTCTGCGCATCCATCGTGGAGCGCCCGAACTGTTGCCGGGCTGCTTCGTGCCGGTCGCGATCGGTCCAACTGGCAGCGCGCTGGCGGGACTGCGCCCAATCCTGCAGCTGCTTCAGCTTTTCATCCACCACGGCCACATTGCCGCGCGCCGCCGCGCGGGCGATGTCGCGCAACAAGGCTGCCGCTTCCCGTTCATAGCCGCTGCGCGATGTCCACATGGGGCGCCCGCGTTCACGCGCAAGGTCGGCTTCGCGCATCAGGTCCTGGGACACCCGGCTGGGCGGGACGTACCGCACCGAGGAGGTTCCGGTGGCCAACAGCAGCAGGAAAAAGCCAAATGCCAGCAGCGCCGCCATGATGGCGTATTCCCAGGCACGGTCACGCCAGCCCACGCGCAGCAGCGATGCCACCGAAACAGTGCCACCAATCACCACACCGGCGCGGAATGCCAGCCGTCCATCAGTGAGCACGCCGTTGGAAAGAAGCTGCCCGGTCCAGGCGATGCCGCCGTATGCCAACGCGCCGATCATGCCCCACAGGGGCATGAGCACCAACAGCAGAATCACCGCAACAACCAGCCCGACGACAACTCTCATGGCCGTTTGCTCGTGACCAGCACCGGTACGAACAGGACAAACAGCAGGGCCGCCAGCAGCAGCAGACCGCCCTGCACGCCAAGCGCCATCGCCTCACGCCAGCCCGGGTCTGCCGCAGCGTGGTAGGCCCGGTACGCCGGCATGCCCCAGCCCATGACCCAGCCCAGCAGCAATGGCCCAACGGCAGCAAACAACACACGCGCGCCAGGCCCAAGGGGAGCGGCAGCGGCCGGTTGCGCAGCTGGCGGTGCCGCGGCACCGCGGGCCACATTGCGCAGGGGCGCCGGTGTCACGGCGC
Organism: Stenotrophomonas sp. UBA7606; assembly: GCF_002477705.1. Classification (NCBI taxonomy): domain Bacteria; kingdom Pseudomonadati; phylum Pseudomonadota; class Gammaproteobacteria; order Lysobacterales; family Lysobacteraceae; genus Stenotrophomonas; species Stenotrophomonas sp. UBA7606. Next base: position 5,448 of record NZ_DLJW01000123.1, read on the forward strand.
CGTGCGCGGCGGCAGCGCGCGGACGCTTTTTACCGGCGTTGGCGCGACGCGGCGCATGCGAGCGGGTGGCGCGCTCCGCTTTGCTCAGCAGGCTCTTGCGTGCGCATGCCGCACACGGCAAGCCGGCGAAATGCTGGTGCGTACCGTCCTTGCCGCATTTGACGAGTTGGCCTGCGCTGCGGCGTGCGTAGCCCTGCAGAAGAGCGCCCCATTCCGACGCTGTCGGGCGCTGCAGTGGGCGCTGCGAAAAGGCGCGGTCGAACATCTCCCGCAGTGGCGCGGGAAACCCCTGATGGCCACTGACCGGCGACGGCAGGATGCGCGAGTTGCCGGAAACCCCGTAGGCATAAAGATGCGAGGCGATGCGTCCGGGCAGATCACTGGGCAGATTCGCGCCCTGCGGACGGCCACTGTAGGGATGCAAACCGGCATTGAGCAGTTGGAACACCATCACTGCCAACGCGAAGCGGTCCTGCGCCTCCTCTTCCCCCGGCTTCACGCCATGCTGCTGGAACTCCGGTGCGAGGTAATCGGTGGTCACCTGCCCGGCCGGAAAGCGCTCGCCTTCTCCCTGGATGCTGAAACCATCGCAATCCAGCATCGCGATGAACAGGGATTTGCGGTAGAAGCGCACGTTGAGCGGTTTCAGGTCCACCACATAATGCTGGCGCCGATGCAATGCGGCCAGCATCACCGCCAGGTTGGCGGCCAGCGTGGCTTTCGCGCCGAGCGTGGTGGGCAAGCCCTCGGCCCGGGCTTGCCGTTCCTGCAGCACATGTTCGAGGTCGCTGGTGGCGGCAATGTCCAGTACCGGCATGCTGAAGCCGATGAAGCGCCCGCCGCGCTCCTGCAACAAACCGGTGGGCCATGCGATCTGCACATGCCGCACGCCCTTTTCCTGCACGTCGGGCAGATCCGGGCTCAACTCCAGCATGGCGCGCAGCTTGCGCTCATATACCCGCGTATCAACGCCGGGGTGATAGAGCTTGGCAACCTCCAGCGGGCGCTCCCTGATCAGGAAAACACTGCCGGCACCGCCACTTTTAATCAGCCGGCCAAGCGTCAGTGAAGCACGCCGCCCGTCCTGGATCACCGTGCCTTCGCGCGCGGCCATCGGCCTACACCGGCAAGGCCAACAGCAACGTCTTGTCGTCGCCGGTGATGTGGTCGGTGCGCGGATCGGCCAATGTCGCGTGCAGGGCCTGGCTGCCGGTATTGGCGTCGACACCGCGCAGGTAGCGCACTACCGGCTCGAAGAAGGGCTGGAACATATCCGCACCATCACGCGTCATCGCGAACGGCTGCACGCCATCGGACATCAGCGCGATGGCATCAACCGGTCCTTCGAAACGCATCAGACGCAGTTGCTGCTGCCAGTTGTCGCCGGTCACGAACCAGGTCTCATTGGCATACTCGCCATTGGCGGGCAACGACACCGCGCTTGCCTGCTGCCCCCCGAACCTGCAGGCCGCGACACCGTCGCCGACATGGAAGAACCAACCACCCGTCGCATCGGCCGCGACGCCGACCAGGGTGCAGGCGTGCTCGGAAAAGCCCACGCCGTTGGCGACCGAAGCCATGGCCAGCTCACCGCGCACGTCATTCACCGCCTGCTCGATCAACGGCCGCAGGACGTCCACCGCCAGCTCCAATGGCCGCGGCCCGGCCTGCAACACGCGCACCAGCGCTTGCACGACGCCGTCGGCAACCTGCCGTGCGCCGACGTCGCTGTGCATCGCCGAACCGGCACCATCGCAGACAGCGGCCACCAACAGGTCGCCGGCACTGGCCGAAGCAAACGCATCCTGACAGGGTTGTCCCCGGTCCAGGTGCGCGCGCCCCGTGGCGGAGGCCGCCACCACGCGCCACGCCATGCTCAAACCGGCGCCAACGACCAGGTGTCGGTCGATGGCAGCTGTACCTGGCCGCCCGGCGTCGAGTTGGACACCACCCGCATGCTGGCGCTCAGCCACAGGAACAGCTCCTGGAACTGCAGCCCCTGCAGGCGCTTCACCCCACGCTCGCCGTTGCGGCTGAACTGCCCCAGCACAGCAACATCCGCATCGCCAACACCGATGGGGAACACCGCCACGCGGTTCTTTTCCTCATCCTCACGGCAGCGTTGGGCGCTTGCTTCCCACCCATCGGTGGGGTTGCCATCGGACATCAGGAACAGCCAGGGCCGCGTATAGGCAACGCCTGCTGCACGGAAACGGGCCTTTTCATCCTCGATCTCCTGCAGCGCCAGTTCCACCGCAGCACCGGTGGGCGTGGTGCCGTTGGCCGCCAGCACGGGGGCAGTGAAATCCATTGCGTCACACCAGTCGCCAACCACCTGGGCGTCGTCCATGCCACCGTATTCGATCACCAGCACGCGCACGCGCTTGGCTGCGATCACGTCGGACTTGAGCTGCTGTTCCAATAGCTTCAGCCCGGCATTGAGCTGGTCGATCGGCGCCCCGCCCATGCTGCCGGAACAGTCCAGCACCAAGACCAGGGGGGTGCGCTGCTCGCTGTTATCAACCAGCGACACATCGGGAATAGCTGCAACTGACATCAGGTGTGCCTCCATGCTCAGGGGACGTCATGGCCGGATTATAGCCATAACCCAGTCCCGGGCTTTTGACGCCCACCGCCGCGCCAATGACCGATACTCGCCGGCGCGTCGCGGCGATCCAGGCCCCCCGCTTGGCGATCTCAGGCAATTCCCATCAACCAGGGGCTGTGACTCCAGTGAGATCTATCGTTCGCGTACTGCTGGCACCGTCGATGCTGGCACTTGGCGCTTGCAGCACTCCCGCTGCCCGCCCGTCATCACCTGCCGATGCGGCAGCCGCGCAGGAAAACTGTGCGCTTGCGAGGGAAAGGCAGAACCCGATGGCCATTGCCTATTGGTGCCACGGATCAAACCCGCCATGACAGCCAGCGATGTCGGCGCCCGGGCACTGGCTTCAATACGGGGGCCATGCCGACATCCGCCTGCATCTGCGCGATGATCCAGGCCGGTCTTGCCGCGCGCGCCGGGGCATTGCCGGTGCGGAAACGACAAGGGCGCCATCGGCGCCCTTGTCGTTTTCAAGCAATGCGCGGACTCAATGCGTGCCGGCCGTCGCCTTGGCCTTGCTCCCCAGCTCACCGGCCAGGTTGCGCTTGTAGGTATCAAAATCGATGCCCTGCTCGGCCGCCTCGGCATGCGCGGCGTCCTTCAGTGCATCCGAGTACGCCAGCCGCACCGGCGTATTGTTGTTCTCGTGCCACTCGGCGGCCTGCATGATCAGGGCCAGCACGCGGGCGGCACTGGTGGTCTCACCGGCGATCTTGCCGTCCATGCCCAGTACCCATTCGCCGTCGCGACGGACGATGCCAGCCAGCAAGGTGCGCTGCTGGTCGCGCAGCTCTGCATGCGGCTCGACCTTGGCCTTGGCGGCGGGGTTGGCCTCGGCACGGTTGCGCTCGCGCTCGGCCAGCTTCTTCTTCGCCTCGCGGCGGCCCTTGGATTGGATCGACATCAGTTGTTCACTCTTTGAACGGCCGCCGATGATGGCGGCGCGGCTATTGTCCCCGATACGGGGTGAAATCGTGTCAGGACGGGTCCTGCTCGCGGCGCGCACGCTGGCTGATGCGCTCCCATTTCCACATCACCCCGCTGCCGACCGCAAACAGGGCCGCGCCGATTGCCAGGGTGAGACCGCTGCGGCTGAGCAGTGGCGACAGCACGCCGGCAATGATGGCATTGGTCACCAGGGTGCTGAACGCCTGCATCGACGAGGCCGTACCGCGTTGGCGCGGGTACATGTCGAGAATGGCCAGGGTCAGGATCGGGAAGATCAGCGCCACCCCGAACGAGGTCAGGGTCAGCGGCAACACCGCCCACGGCACCGTCATCTGCGCGGCAAAGGCGTTGTAGGCCACGTTGTACACCGCAGCCACTGCCATGAAGCCATACCCGATGCGCACCGCCCGCGCCCCGTCCACACGCCCGGCGGCGCGACCGGAGGCATAGGCGCCCAGTGCCATGCCACCAATGGTGGGGATGAACAGCCAGGCAAACTGACGCTCGTTCATGTGCAGCAGGTCGAGGATGAAGGCCGGTGCCGAGGCGATGTACAGGAACAGCCCGCCAAAGCCCAGCGAGCCGGCCAGCGCCAGGCGCAGGAAGCGCGGGTTCACGCCGATGCTGATGTAGTCCTGCAGCAAGCGCTTGGGGTGCAGGCTCAGGCGCGCATGTGGCGGGTGGGTTTCCGGCAACCAGATGCAGGTGACCAGCAGCAACAGCGCCGAGAACGCCACCAGGAACCAGAAGATGCCCTGCCAGTGCGTCCAGCCCAGCAACCAGCCACCGATGATCGGAGCAATGGCCGGGGCGATGGAGAAGATCATCGACACCTGGCTCATCAGCCGCTGCGCCTCGTCGCCGTCGTACAGGTCACGGATCACCGCGCGGCCGATGATGTAGCCCACGCCGGCCGACAGCCCCTGCAGGAAGCGGAACAGCAACAGCGTGCCCATGTCGCGCGACAACGCACAGCCAATGGAGGCGGCGATGAACACCACCAGCCCGCCAATGATCACCCGCTTGCGCCCCAGCGCATCGGACAGCGCGCCATGCACCAGGCTCATCAATGCATAGGCCAGCAGATAGACGCTGATGACCTGCTGCATGGCCAGTTTGTCGGCGCCCAGATCACCGCCCATCTGAGGGAAGGCCGGGAATACGGCATCGATGGCGAACGGACCGAACATCGACAGGCCAGCGACCAACAGGGCGATCCGGCGCAGCGAAACCTGCTTGCTTGCTTCCATGGTTCTCATAACCAGCAACGGCACCGGCGCGGGGCCGATGCGGGGGTGGGGACAGAATGAACAGGACCGGGCGCGAGGGCGCCACACGGCCATGATGCGGCAATTTGTCCGGACATTCACCCGGTTCAGGTAGGTATTCCGGCATGCCCGGCCAGACGCGTGCAACGCGCGGGAAGGAAACCGGGACGCAGATGGTAATCCAAGCCGCCGCGCGGGTCTGCCCCGGACCTTTACCGGGCTGTACCGGGCTATAATCGGCCCGCTGTACGTACACGGTGGGAGAAGCGGTTGACCCCGCTGCCGAAGGCGCAAACGCCCGTAATCGCTCAGGCCCGATACCACCTGCATCAAAACTCTGGAGAGACCGGTTCAATCCGGCGCCGAAGGTGCACGAAGCGCACGATCCTCGTCGCGTCGCTTCCAAACTCTCAGGCAAAAGGACAGAGGGGCGCGAGGTAAGCCAGCGGCTTGCCGGCTGTGGAACCGCGCCTGCGCGGTCCACGGGCGGGCTGCGGCCGACCTGGCTCACCGCCCCTGCCCTGCATGCCTTCTCCGGACGTCAGCCATGACCCAGAACACCCCTTCGCTGCGCGAACTCGAACACCACTCCGCGTTCGTCGACCGCCACATCGGTCCCAACGACGCTGAAATCGCGCAGATGCTGCGCACCGTTGGCCATGATTCGCTGGAATCGCTCACCGACGCCATCGTGCCGGGTTCGATCAAGTCGCCAGCGCCGCTGGCGCTGCCCGAGTCGCTGCCCGAAGTGGACGCGCTGGCCAAGATCCGCGCCATCGCCGACAAGAACAAGGTGCTGCGCAGCTTCATCGGCCAGGGCTATTACGGCACCCACACGCCGAACGTGATCCTGCGCAACATCCTCGAGAACCCGGCGTGGTACACGGCGTACACGCCGTACCAGGCAGAAATCTCGCAGGGCCGCATGGAAGCGCTGATCAACTTCCAGACCATGGTCGCCGACCTCACCGGCATGGAAATCGCCAACGCCTCGCTGTTGGACGAAGCCACCGCCGCCGCCGAAGCGATGACCCTGGCCAAGCGTTCGGCCAAGTCCAAGTCCAAGGTGTTCTTCGTGCAGGACAGCGTGCACCCGCAGACGCTGGAACTGCTGCGCACCCGCGCCGAGCCGATGGGCATCGAACTGCTGATCGGCACGCCGGCCGAAGCACTGACCGCCGACACCTTCGGCGTGCTGCTGCAGTACCCGGACAGCCTGGGCAACATTGGCGACTACAAGGCGCTGGTCGAGGCCGTGCACGCCCGCCAGGGTCTGGTCGCCGTCGCCACCGACCTGCTGGCCCTGACCCTGATCGCCGCCCCAGGCGAATGGGGCGCGGATATCGCCGTCGGCAACAGCCAGCGCTTCGGTGTGCCGTTCGGCTTCGGTGGCCCGCATGCCGCCTTCATGGCCTGCCGTGATGCCTACAAGCGCTCGATGCCGGGCCGCCTGATCGGTGTCTCGGTCGATGCCGAAGGCAAGGCCGCTTACCGCCTGACCCTGCAGACCCGCGAGCAGCATATCCGCCGCGAGAAGGCCACTTCCAACATCTGTACCGCACAGGTGCTGCTGGCGGTGATGGCCTCGATGTACGCCGTCTACCACGGCCCGGAAGGCCTGCAGCGCATTGCCCGCCGCACCCACCGCCTGGCTGCCATCCTCGCCGCCGCACTGCGTGGCAAGGGCGTGGCGGTCGGCAACGACTTCTTCGACACCCTGCATATCACCGGCGTTGATTCGGCTGCGCTGAAAGCCAAGTCCGAAGCCGCCGGCATCAACCTGCGCATCATCGATGCCGGTTCGGTCGGCATCAGCCTGGATGAAACCGCCACCCGCGCCGACGTCATCGCACTGGGTCAGCTGTTCGACGCCAGCGTCGACGTGGATGCACTGGATGCCAGCACCGCCGACGCGCTGCCGAAGGCCCTGCTGCGCAGCAGTGACTTCCTCGACCACCCGGTGTTCAACACGCACCACAGCGAGCACGAAATGCTGCGCTACCTGCGTTCGCTGGCCGACAAGGACCTGGCGATGGATCGCACCATGATCCCGCTGGGCAGCTGCACCATGAAGCTCAACGCCACCGCCGAGATGATCCCGGTGACCTGGCCGGAATTCGCCAACATCCACCCACTGGCACCGGCCGACCAGGCGCAGGGCTACAAGGAACTGATCGACGGCCTGGAAGCGATGCTGGTCGAGTGCACCGGCTATGACGCAGTAAGCCTGCAGCCGAACTCCGGCGCGCAGGGCGAGTACGCCGGCCTGCTGGCGATCCGTGCCTACCACCGCTCGCGCAACGAAGGCCATCGCGACATCTGCCTGATCCCGGACTCGGCGCACGGCACCAACCCGGCCTCGGCCCAGATGTGCGGCATGACCGTGGTGGTGACCAAGACCGATGCCAACGGCAACGTCGATGTTGAAGACATCCGCCGCAACGCCGAGAAGTACAGCGACCGCCTGGCCGCGATCATGATGACCTACCCGTCCACGCACGGCGTGTTCGAGGAAGAAGTGGTCGAGATCTGCGAGATCATCCACAAGCACGGCGGCCAGGTGTACACCGACGGTGCCAACATGAACGCCCTGGTCGGCGTGGCCAAGCCGGGCAAGTGGGGCTCGGACGTGTCGCACCTGAACCTGCACAAGACCTTCTGCATCCCGCACGGCGGCGGTGGCCCGGGCGTTGGCCCGTGCGCGGTGAAGTCGCACCTGGCCCCGTTCCTGCCGGGCAAGCTGGGCGACAACGGCCCGGTCGGCATGGTCAGCGCCGCCAGCTTCGGCAGCGCCTCGATCCTGCCGATCAGCTGGATGTACATCACCCTGATGGGCACCGCCGGCCTGCGCAAGGCAACCCAGGTTGCACTGCTCAACGCCAACTACATCGCCAAGCGCCTGGCCCCGCACTACGCCACGCTGTACACCGGCCGCAACGGTCTGGTGGCGCATGAGTGCATCCTCGACGTGCGTCCGCTGGAGAAGACCTCCGGCATCGGCGCCGAGGACGTGGCCAAGCGCCTGATCGACTTCGGCTTCCACGCCCCGACCCTGAGCTTCCCGGTTGCCGGCACGCTGATGGTCGAGCCGACCGAGAGCGAATCGCAGCATGAGCTGGACCGTTTCATCGACGCGATGATCCAGATCCGCGAGGAAATCCAGGCCATCGAAGACGGCAAGCTGGACCGCGAGGACAACCCGCTCAAGCACGCCCCGCACACGGCCGGTGCAGTGTCGGCCAGCGAGTGGACCCATGCGTATCCGCGTGAGCTTGCTGCCTTCCCGCTGCCGTCGCTGAAGCTGCAGAAGTACTGGCCGCCGGTGGCACGCGTGGACAATGTCTACGGCGACAAGAACATCATGTGCGCCTGCATCCCGGTGGATGCGTACAAGGAAGATGTCGAGGCGTGATCGTGGCTTGAATGCCTGATGCGTAAATGAAAACAGCCGGCGAAAGCCGGCTGTTTTTCTGTGTCGATTAGGGAGCTGGAGCGCCGGGTTTTCCTGGAGCGGTGCGAACAGCAAGTGTGGAAGGCTTCTGCTTTGGCCTCTGCTTT
>NZ_DLJW01000134.1:0-6030 GCF_002477705.1 Stenotrophomonas sp. UBA7606
CGCGCCCGCTGCGAGCGCTTCCTGGCCAACACCAAGCTGCAGCCAAAGCAGCGCGTGCGTGAGCTGTCCAAGGGCATGGTGGTGCAGCTGCACCTGGCCCTGGTGATGGCCATCGACGCCAAGGTACTGGTGCTGGACGAACCCACCCTGGGCCTGGACATCATGTACCGCAAGGAGTTCTACCAGCGCCTGCTGGAGGACTACTTCGACGAACAGAAGACCATCATCATCACCACCCACCAGGTGGAAGAGATCGAGCACATCCTCACCGACGTGCTGTTCATCCGCGATGGCCGCATCGTGCTCTCCACCGACATGGAGACCTTGGCCGAGCGTTACACCGAGTTGCTGGCCTCGGCCGAGACCCTGGACGCGGCCCGCGCGCTGGGCCCGATCGACGAACGCGCCCTGCCCTTCGGCAAGACCGTGCTGCTCTACGACGGCGTCGACCGCAGCCGTATCGCCGCCCTGGGTGAAACCCGCAACCCCGGCCTGGCCGACCTGTTCGTGGCCACCATGAAGGGAACCTACGCATGAACGCCGTCCACCACATCACCCCGCTGCGCAAGTTCAAGTGGCTGCTCAAGCGCGAATACTGGGAAAACCGCGGCGGCTTCCTGTGGGCACCACTGATCGCCGGCGGCGTCTCGCTGCTGCTGTCGCTGATGGCCATCGTCGGTGGCCTGTGGGCGGCCAACCGGGCAGCCAGGAACGGCGATCTGCATATCAATGGCGTCAACGTCAACGGCCTGGACCTGCAGATGCTGACCTCGCAGATGACGCCCGAGGACATGGGCAAGTGGGCCGACGGGATGAACTTCACTCTGCTGCTCAGCGGCGGCTGGCCCTTCATCGTGCTGGGCTTCGTGGTGTTCTTCTATTGCCTGGGCGCGCTGTATGACGACCGCCGCGACCGCAGCGTGCTGTTCTGGAAGTCGATGCCGCTGTCCGATACCCAGGCCGTGCTGTCCAAGCTGACCAGTGCCCTGCTGGTGGCGCCGCTGCTGGCCACGCTGCTGGCGATCGCCACCATGCTGTGCTTCATGCTGATCATCAGCATCGTGGTGCTTGCCCACGGCGGCAACCCGATAACCCTGATCTGGGGCCCGGGCAACCCGCTGAGCATGGCCGCCGGCTTCATCTCCCGCATCCCGGTGTACGCACTGTGGGCGCTGCCCACTGCCGGCTGGCTGTTGTTGTGCTCGTCCTGGGCCAAGAGCAAGCCCTTCCTGTGGGCGGTCATGCTGCCCGTGTTTGCCGGCATCATCGTCAGCTGGTTCGGCATGATGAAGCTGTTCGGCCTCAATGCCGGCTGGTTCTGGGGCCATGTCGTCGGCCGCCTGCTGCTGGGCACCGCGCCAGGCATCGACCTGGCCTACAACGCCAAGGACATCAGCGGGCACAAGCTGCAAACGATGGTCAGCGGCTTTTCCCCCGAGGTGCTGTTCGCCTCGCTGGCCACCCCGGAACTGTGGATCGGCGCTGTGGTCGGCGTAGTGTTCATCGTGCTGGCCATCTGGCTGCGCCAGCGTCGCGACGAAATCTGATTCTGCAAACGCAAACACGAGGATTCCTGATGAAGATCACCCCCGTCCTGCTCGCCCTCGGCCTGTTGCCCGGCGCCGCCTTCGCCGAGGACCACTGCAAGTTCAGCCAACCCCAGGCCCTGGACCTGCAGTTGGCCGGCGCCAAGGCCGTCGTCTTTGAAGTCAACAGCCATGACCTGCGCCTGCAGGCCAGCCCCGGCGCCAAGGCCACGCTCAGCGGGCGCGCCTGCGCCTCCACCCAGGACATGCTGTCGCAGCTTTCGCTGAGCCAGCAGAAGGTGGGCGACAAGCTGGTGGTCACACTCAAGCGCGAAAGCCGCGGTTTGAACATCAACCTCAGCGGCAGTACCTATGCCTACCTGGACCTGACCGGTACGCTGCCGGACAACATCCTGGTCCAGCTGAAGGTCGGCTCGGGCGATGCGGCGCTGACCGGCGCTGATTCGATGAGCGCCGACGTCGGCTCCGGTGACGTGGTTGCGCGCGACATCAAGGGCTTGGCCACCGCTGCGGTGGGCTCGGGTGACGTCGAACTGCACAACGTCGGTTCGGCCTATGTCGTGTCGGTCGGCTCGGGCGACGTCAAGGTCAACGGCGTACGTGGCGATGCGCGCGTCGGCAGTGTCGGCTCCGGTGACATTGAACTGCACGGCGTGCAGGGCACGGTGCGTGTTGAAAGCATCGGCTCAGGCGACGTCGATGTACGCGATGCCGGTGGTGCGGTAAGCCTGGGTTCGCTGGGCTCCGGCGATTTCGAAGTGCGCGGTGCCGCCAGCCTGACGGTGGACCGCGTCGGCAGCGGCTCGGTGAACCATACCGGCATCCGCGGCGCCATCGACCTGCCCAAGAAGCGCTGACTCCTTCCCTGACGCAACGGAACGCATGCCATGAAGATCCTCAACGCCTCCCTGCTTGCCCTGGCCCTGGCCCTGCCCCTCAGCGCCTGTGGTGAACGCCCGCAGGCCAACGACACCAGCGGTGAAACCACGCTGGGCCAGAAGGTCCGCGAAGCCACCAACGACGCCCGCAAGAAGATGCAGGAAGGCAACATCAGCATCACCAGCGATGGTGCCAAGGTCGAGATCGCCCCCAACGGCGACCTGCTGATCAACAACACGGCCGTGGCCCTGAACGACAGCCAGCGCGCCATCACCCAGCAGTACCGCAGGCAGATGATCAGCATTGCCGAGGCGGGCATCGAGATCGGCGTGCAGGGCGCCAACCTGGGTAGCCGCGCCGCCGGTGAAGCCATCAAGGGCCTGCTGTCGGGCAACACCGACCAGATCGAGCAGCGGGTCAATGCCGAGGCCGAGAAGATCAAAGCCAGCGCCAACCAGTTGTGTGACCAGTTGCCGGCCCTGATGGCCACCCAGCAGCAGCTGGCGGCAGCGGTGCCGGAGTTCAAGCCCTATGCGAAGATGGACCAGGGCGACATCGACGACTGCCGTGCCGGCAACGTCCAGTTGCCCTGAGCAGCCAGTCGGCGGGGGGCGTTAGAATGAGCGTCCCCCGTCGTCGTTTCCATCGCCATGAAAAAGCTGCTGTTGTTGATCCTGGTTGTCCTGGCCACCCTCGCCACCGGCTGTGACCGCGAGAAGTACGCCGAGCACCGCAGCGAGCGCAGCAAGCCCAAGACCGAGGTGACGCTGGAACGCATCGCGATCCGTCGCGCGCCCTACCCGAACCTGGACATCCTGCCCGACGGCCGCCTGCGCGTGGATGACATCGTCATTCCCTTGAATGCCGAGCAGCAGGCGCTGCTGCAGACCAGCTTCGTCAAGCTGCAGATCATGCGCCAGAACACCCTGGTGGACGCCGACCCGGCCTCCGCCGCCGAGCGTAGCCTGCCCCTGCAGGTGCCGGCGGGGCAAAGCCCATTCCCGGCCGACCTGGCACAGCAGATCCACGAATTCGAGAAATACGACGAAGCCCTGGCCAACCTGCGCGCCGTGCGCTGAGCCAGCCGCCCCCTGGGAAACGCCAATGTAGTGCCGAGCCATGCTCGGCAGAGGCTTTACCAACAAAGCCTGCAGAAGCGGCATACGCCGCGAAACTGCCAACACCCGAAAGGCTCAAAAGCCAACCCCTCCCCAGCCCTCCCCTTCGTTGCGCGAAAGGGAGGGGGGAAAGCGGGGCAATGCCGACCATGGCCGGCACTACCCGCCTCAATGGTCGTGGATACCACCCAGCGTCAGCGCCGCCGGATCCAGCAGCCGCTTCAACTCGGCCTCTGACAAGCCACTGTCTTCCAGCGCCACGTCCAGCACCGGCCGCTGCTCCTTGTAGGCACGCTTGGCAATCGCCGCCGCCTTCTCGTAACCAATGATCGGGTTCAAGGCCGTCACCAGGATGGGGTTGCGCGCCAGCGCCTCCCGCACCCGCTCCTGCTTGACCACCAGACCGGCGAACGCCTTGTCGGCCAGCAGGTTCATCACATTGGACAGCAACTGGATCGAATCCAGCAGGTTGGCGGCAATCAGCGGCAGTGCCACGTTCAACTGGAAGTTGCCGGTCTGCCCAGCCACGGTGATCGCCGTGTGGTGGCCGATGACCTGCGCGGCCGCCATCACGGTGGCTTCCGGAATCACCGGATTGACCTTGCCCGGCATGATCGAGCTGCCCGGCTGCAGCGCCGGCAGCTCCAGTTCGCCCAGACCGGCCAGCGGCCCGGAATTCATCCAGCGCAGATCATTGGCGATCTTGATCAGGGCCACCGCCAGCGCATTGAGCTGACCTGACAGCTCCACCGCATCGTCCTGTGCAGCCAGGCCTTCGAATTTGTTGGCCGCGCTCTCAAACTTGACCCCGGTACTGGCCGACAGCGCACGCGCGACCTTGCCACCAAAGCGCGGGTCAGCATTGATGCCGGTACCAATGGCCGTGCCGCCCAGCGGCAGCCGGCGCAGGCGCTTCAAGGCGTCCTCGATGCGGCCCTCGGCCGAGGCCAGTTGGGCCGACCAGGCGCCGAACTCCTGGGCAAAGGTCAGCGGCATGGCATCCATCAGGTGGGTGCGGCCGGTCTTGACGATCTTGCCCAGGCCGCGCGCCCGCTTGTCGATGGTCTTGCGCAGGTGCTTTAGCGCCGGCAGCAGCGATTCCATCGTTTCCAGCTGGGCCGAGACGCGGATGGCGGTCGGGATCACGTCATTGGAGCTCTGCCCCAGATTGACGTGGTCGTTGGGGTGCACCGCCGTCTTGCCGGCCTTGCCGCTGTGGTTGGCCAGGGTGGCGATGACCTCGTTGGCATTCATGTTGGACGAGGTGCCCGAACCGGTCTGGTACACGTCGATCGGGAAATGTTGGTCGTGGGCGCCGATGGCGACCTCGGTGGCCGCGGACTGGATCGCCTTGCCCACGCCCTTGGGCAGCAGGCCCAGGCCGGTGTTGACCTCGGCAGCGGCGCCCTTGATCAAGCCAAGCGCGCGGATGAAGGCGCGCGGCATGCGCTGCCCGGACACCGGGAAGTTCTGCACCGCGCGCTGGGTCTGCGCGCCCCACAGGGCCTCGGCGGGCACCTGCAGTTCACCCATGCTGTCGTGTTCGGTCCGGAAACCTGCTTTGGAAACCTTGCTCATCATCAACTCCGCACAATCTTATTGTTGGGGAAGGGAAAGCTGCGGCTGGCGGTGGGCAGATTTCCCGGGCTGGCGGCTACGCCCACCATACCCGCCTGCCCGGGCAAACACATCCGCGGCCGATGGGACAGAACGGCCCGGCAACGGCGAGGGCCCGGGCAGCGTAGAATATGCGCCCCCGCCACTGCCCAACTGCACGCCGCCATGACGGATACGTCCCGCCAAGAAGCCGCCCTGCTCGCCCTGTCCCCGCTTGATGGCCGTTATGCCGGCAAGGTCGACGCACTGCGCCCGATCTTTTCCGAGTACGGCCTGATCAAGGCCCGCGTCAAGGTCGAGATCGAATGGCTGCTGGCGTTGGGCGCCGAGCCGGGCATCGCCGAGCTGGCGGACTTCTCGGCCAGCGGCAAGGCCAAGCTGCGTGCACTGGCTGATGGTTTCTCGGTCGACAACGCCGCCCGCGTCAAGGAAATCGAGCGCACCACCAACCACGACGTCAAAGCCGTGGAGTACTTCATCAAGGAGCAGCTCAAGGACGATGCCGAGCTGGCCCCGGCGCTGGAGTTCGTGCATTTCGCCTGCACCAGCGAGGACATCAACAACCTGTCCTACGGCCTGATGCTGGCCGAAGCCCGCGAAAAGGTGGTCCTGCCGGCCTATGGCGGCATCGCCGCCGCGCTGCGCCAGCTGGCCCATGCCCAGGCCGCGCAGCCGATGCTGTCGCGCACCCACGGCCAGACCGCCTCGCCGACCACCCTGGGCAAGGAAATCGCCAACGTCGTGGCCCGCCTGGAGCGCCAGATCCGCCAGATCGGCGCGGTCGAGCTCACCGGCAAGATCAACGGCGCCGTTGGCAACTACAACGCCCACGTCGTGTCCTACCCGGACGTGGACTGGCCGGCCTTCGC
>NZ_DLJW01000045.1:0-568 GCF_002477705.1 Stenotrophomonas sp. UBA7606
GCCGCCGCCGCCGCCGCCGCAGGACACCCCGCCGCCGCCGGTCAAGAACCTCGCGCCGCCGAAGCCCTCGCCGCTGCCGCCGCCGCCGGAAGCGCCACCGATCGATGTGCCGGAACCGCGTCCCACCGACGTAGTTACGCCGCCGGTGCCGCCGGCACCGCCCGCCCCGCCGGTCGACATCCAGGCCAGCGTGGACATCTCGTCCAAGAACATGAACCCGCCGCGTTACCCGCCGGCCGCTTTCCGCGCCGGTATCCAGGGCGAGGTCATCCTGATCATTGATGTCGACGCCAACGGCAATGTCACCAATGTGTCCGTCGAGAAGTCCAGTCGCAACCGCGACCTCGACCGAGCTGCAATGGAAGCGGCGCGCAAGTGGAAGTTCAACCCCGCCCAGAGCGGTGGGGCGAAGGCAGCTGGTCGCGTTCGCGTCCCGGTCAACTTTGCGCTGAGCTGATCCATGTGGCGGCGGCAACGTCGCCACCGGACCGGTTCAACTTTAGCTACACCCTTTAACACCACACACAACAAAGGTAAGCGTCATGCTGCAGGAAATTTTCATCGCCGC
>NZ_DLJW01000045.1:809-19471 GCF_002477705.1 Stenotrophomonas sp. UBA7606
CGCGCCCTGCGTCAGGCCGTGACCCGCGAATCCAACAAGCTGCAGGGCGGCATGATCCTGCTGGCCACCGTCGGTGCAACCGCTCCGTTCGTGGGTCTGCTGGGTACCGTGTGGGGCATCTACGGCGCGCTGATCAAGATCGGTGCAACCGGTTCGGCCTCGATTGACGCCGTTGCCGGCCCGGTGGGTGAAGCACTGATCATGACCGCCATCGGTCTGTTCGTGGCTATCCCGGCCGTGTTCGCCTTCAACTTCTTCAGCAAGATCAACAGCGCGACTGTCAGCAAGTTCGACACCTTCGCTCACGATCTGCACGACTTCTTCGCCACCGGTTCGCGCGTTCGCTAATCCGGCACGTCGAGTAAGTCTTCGCAACGATATAGACGGAGCCCGTTATGGCTTTCAGTAGTGGTAACAGCAGCGGCCCGATGGCCGACATCAACGTCACTCCCCTCGTGGACGTGATGTTGGTGCTGCTGATCATCTTCATCATCACGGCTCCCCTGATGTCCCACAAGGTCAAGGTGGAGTTGCCCGAAGCCAACCTGATCCAGAACCCGGAAGATGCGCCCGATCGCAAAAATCCGATTACGGTGGCGGTCAAGGAAGACGGCAAGCTCTACTGGAACGACGAAGAGGTCTCCAAGGAGACCTTGGAGTCGCGTTTCGCGACTGCTGCCCAGCAGACGCCGCA
This sequence comes from Stenotrophomonas sp. UBA7606, assembly GCF_002477705.1. Taxonomy (NCBI): domain Bacteria; kingdom Pseudomonadati; phylum Pseudomonadota; class Gammaproteobacteria; order Lysobacterales; family Lysobacteraceae; genus Stenotrophomonas; species Stenotrophomonas sp. UBA7606. The sequence continues at coordinate 1,504 of NZ_DLJW01000045.1, forward strand.
GCCGCCGCTGAACCTGCGTGGTGACAAGACCACCAAGATGAAGGTGATCAACGAAGTCACCAAGATCGCGCAGGGCCAGGGCATGCTGGACGTCGGTTTCGTTGCCACCAAAGACAAGCAGGGGCAATAAGACATGGCATTCAGTAGTGGTGGAAACAGGGGCCCAATGGCCGACATCAACGTCACGCCCCTCGTGGACGTGATGCTGGTGCTGCTGATCATCTTCATCGTTACCGCGCCGATCATGACGTACCCGATCGCCGTGGATCTGCCGCAGCGGGTCATCAACCCGCCGCCGCAGCTGCGCGAGCCGCCGCCGCCGATCGACCTGCGGGTTGATTCAAGCAACCAGGTTTTCTGGAACAACAGTCCAGTCAACGTGCGCGACCTGCAGCAGAAGATGGAAGAAGAAGTACAGAAGGATCCGACCAACCAGCCGGAACTTCGCATCGAAGCAAGCCCGGATTCGGAGTACGACGTCATGGCCAAGATCCTGGCCCAGGCGAAGAACGCTCAGATGAAGAAGATTGGCTTCGTGCAGTAAGCAATACTGCAAGACCAAGTCATGACGCGACTGGAAAACGCCCCCGCATGCCGGGGGCGTTTTTTTTTTTGCCTGCGGATGGTTGGTCCCTCTCCTTCCCACGGTTGCAGCAATGCTGCACTGATGCGGTGCGGACCAGTCTGTCCGACCAGGTAGGCGTGGACTGCTCTTCCGGAGGCGCGGGGTAAGTTCCCAAAGGCCTTGGGGCAAACGTCGTTGTATATCAGAAGACTTGCTCTGCCGGCCTGGAAAGCAATTTATCCACAGGCAGAAGCCATCCGCAGGGCCGCATTCCGGGTGTGTGGACGAGTCAAGTGATTCAGCGACCCAAGCGCGGATGGTTCTTTGCAGGAGCGAGGTGAACCACCAAACGAAGTCGGCAGCAGCAAGGTTGCTGTCGCCCTATCCCGCTACCCTGCTGCAACTGGCTCCGGGCGACTTATCCACAAGTGGCGGATGCATGTTCTCTCTGCGGACGCCCCTAGCAATGTTTCACGTAACGCCTGGCCCAGGTGGGTCTGCCTGCCTGTGGATAAAGCAGCAGATCCGAGCCTACATCTACAGGAGCCAGCCCCAACATAGAACACGTGCTTGGGGCTGCAGGCGTGGTCGGCTGTGCCAGAGCGCGCTTGAAGGGCGCGTTGCAGAACGTTACCCGCAGCTATGGCCCTCTGCTGTGGACAACGCACCTGGTCAGTCCGAGAAACCGCGGTTTTCGGCACGATCCTGGTGCAGGGAAGATCAATCCAAATCAATGGGCTGGGCAGTTCTGTGGATAACTCAAGGGCTGTGGATAAAGGAGCTGGGACGGGAGGCCGGGGGAGGTTCCAATCTGCCTTGATCCGGGCAGTGGCAACCGGGGCGGAGGCTTCTGCCCCCAACCTTGTTGAAAATGTTATCCACAAGAGCCTGTGGATATGCCCGTGGCTTTCAGGTGTCGAGCACGCCAGCTTGGGCAATGGCGCCCAGATAGCCTGCCACGGTGGCTTCCAGGCCGTCGTACAAGGCTTCGCTGATCAGTGCATGGCCGATGGACACCTCCAGCACTGCGGGGACCTCGGACAGGAACCGGGCCAGATTGGCCTGTGACAGGTCGTGTCCGGCATTGACCCCCAGCCCGGCTGCCTGGGCCCGGCGTGCGGCATCGGCAAACTGTGCGAGCGACTGTGTCGCATCCCCCTGCAGGAAGGCCTCGGCATAAGGGCCTGTGTACAACTCGACGCGATCCGCACCCAGCACGGCGGCTTGGCCGATCTGCGGATTGTCCGCATCCACGAACAGGCTGACCCGGCAGCCCATCGCCTTCAATTCGGCGATCAAGGGGCGCAGGCGCTCTGCATCACGGCCGAAATCGAAGCCGTGGTCGGAGGTGAGCTGGCCATCGCTGTCCGGTACCAAGGTCACCTGCGCGGGGCGGGTCTGCTCGCATAGCGGCAGCAGGCCCGGGTAGCCTTCACGTGGAGGTGCAAACGGGTTGCCCTCGATGTTGAACTCCACCCCATGCTGACGGGTGAGCTCGGACAAGGCGTACACGTCCTGCGCGCGGACATGGCGCTGGTCAGGGCGCGGATGCACGGTGATCCCATGCGCACCTGCGCGCAGGCAGGTCATGGCGGCGCGCACCACATCCGGGTCATTGCCGCCACGGGAGTTGCGCAGCACGGCGATCTTGTTGACGTTGACGCTGAGCGCGGTCATGGCTGCGAAGGATCCCGATCAAACGGCGCAGAGGCTGTGAGGGTTGCCGCTGTCTGTGCCGCGGGCGGCACACCGACATTGCCGCCCGCACTGGCATCGCTGCCGGTGGCCGTTGCCTGCTGCGCCCGGAACTGCTCACGCAGCGCCTGCAGTTCAGCCGGGTGCAGCGGCCGTGGGGCCTCGCTGACGCTGCCGATGCGGGCAGCGTACAGGCCTTTGACCCACAGCAGCAGGAACACCAGCGCCGCCAGCGCCGAGAGCACCAACAGCACCATGTGCGTTGTGGTGAGCGTTACTAGGAAGGCGCCCAGCGCCAGCACCAGAAACAACCAGTACATGTTGATCTCCGCATCCAGGGCAGCAGTGTAACGGTGGCTGACACTCTGCTTCCATGTGTGGAGGCAGGGCGATGGGCTATACCCGATCCGTGGCCTCCAGCGGCGGATGGACGGTCGCCCGGCAACGGCGGGGGTACTACAGCAGCGGCGAGGCCAGGCGCGCGAACGCCTCGGGCAGGCGCTTGCGCCATAGCGAGCGGTCACGGATGGGCTGGACCTCCTCGGCACTGTCGAATTCCGCCTGCAGGATGGCTTCCAGTTCAAGGGTGAGCTTGCGGTCGGTATACATCATCGACAGCTCGAAATTGAGCCGGAAGCTGCGGTGGTCGAAGTTGGCGGTGCCGACGATGCAGGTGTCGTCATCGGCAATGAAGGCCTTGCTGTGCAGCATGCGTGGGCCGTATTCGAAGATGCGCACACCTGCCTCCAACAGCTCGTCGAAATAGGAGCGCGCGGCCAGGGTGACAAAAATCGAATCGCTGCGCTTGGGCACCAGCAGGCGGGTATCCAGGCCGGCCAGCGCGGCCGAGGTCAGGGCCATGCGTGCGGCCTCGCCGGGGACGAAGTACGGGGTTACCAACCAGACCCGCTGCCGCGCTTCCTGGATGGCGGCCACGTGCAGGCGGTGGATAGGCTCCCACGCCGAATCCGGCCCGGACACCACCACCTGTGCGTCGATCTTGCCCTGCTCGCGCGCCGGCACGGTGGGCGGAAACAGGTCGCCACGCTGGAAGTGCTCCTGGCCTTGGCCGGTGGCATAGATCCAGTCCTCCAGGAACACCAGCTGCAGGCTGTGCACAACATGGCCGCGGATGCGCATGTGCAGGTCGCGGTAGGCGCTGGGGTTGCGGCTGTCGTCCTCCTCGTCGGTGACGTTGATGCCGCCGGTGAAGGCCACCTCGCCGTCCACCACCACCAGCTTGCGGTGGGTGCGCATGTTCAGCCACGGCCGCTTCAGCGGCTTGAGCAGCTGCCGCGGATGGAACCAGGCCACTTCCGCACCGGCGTCCAGCAGCGGCTGCAGGAAGCGCTTGCGGATCTTCGACGAACCCACCGCATCCAGCAGCAGCCGCACCTTGATGCCGGCGCGCGCGCGTTCGACCAGGGCATCGCGCATGGCGGTGCCGGCATGGTCCGGTTCGAAGATGTAGTACTCCAGGTTGACGTGGCGTCGCGCCTGGCCGATGGCGGCGATGATGGCGGCATAGGTCGCCGCACCGTCCACCAGCCAGTCGACGTCGGTGGCACTGCTGGGCGACAGGCCGGTGGTGGCCTGCCCCACCCGTGCCAGTTCGGTGCATTGGACGTCGGGCGGGCAGACGGCGTCATAGGTGCCCATACCCTCGCGCGACCGGCCGCGGCGCAGGCGCTGGCGCACGATCTTCTGCGGGCCGAACAGATAGAACACGAACAGGCCGATATAAGGCAGCGCCGCCAGCGACAGGATCCAGCTCAGCGTGGCCACCGGTTCGCGCTTCTGCAGCACGATGTAGCAGGCCAATACCACCAGGTAAGTGACGTAGGCGGCGGCCAGGATCTGGGCGGCGTGGGGGATGCTGGACAGACTTGTCCACAGCTCATGGAGGGTTTCGCGCATGCTGGGATTCTAGCCGTGGCCGGTGACGGCTGGAGCCATCGTGCCTCTGCAGAAGCCGTGACGTGGCGCAAGTAGGTGATTGTGCATTGCATCAATTAATACATAAGTGTAATATACCGGGATGGACAAACCCCTTCCCGCCGCCGGCGGCTACGCCAGCATCGACCAGAAGCTGGCGATCAGCAGCGCCCGCCATCCCGGCTTCCCGCGTGACCAGGCCATGCTGGCGCGGCTGATCAAGCTGGTGCACAAGCTGTTCTGCGACCACGGCAACCAGCTGATGCGTGACTACGGCATCTCCCACCCGGAGTACAACGTGCTGATGATGCTGGACGGCTCCGAGCGTGGCCTCAGCCCGTCGGAGATCAGCGAGGCCGCCAGCGAGAAGTCCTCCAATGTCACCCGTCTGATCGACCAGCTGCTGGCCAAGGGCCTGGTCAGCCGCGAGCCCAGCGCCGAGGATCGGCGCAAGCTGGTGGTGCGGCTGAGTCCGGCCGGTGAGCAGCTGATCGAACAGGTGATGCCGGCGGTGATCCAGCAGCTGCAGCAGTTCTTCAGCGGCGTCGAGCCGGCGGAACTGCGCCAGACCGAAACCGTGCTGACCCGCATCCTGATGGGGCTGGAACAGCGGCCATGAGTGCACGACCGGCTGAGTACGCGCCGGGCGCGCAGAAGTCCCCCAACACGTTGTTGCGGACCGTCGCCCAGGCCATGAGTGGCGAGCGCGCGGTGTGGGCTTACATCGGCAAGGTGCTGGTGGCCTTGTACCTGTCCGGCTGGTTGGCGATGCGGCTGGGCATGAGTTCGCCGGGCACGGCGATGATCACCGTGCTGGTGGTGATGAACCGCAATACCGGCATGGTGCTGGCCAAGGCCTTCTACCGTGGCCTCGGCACGGTCGTGGGCTGCGCGATGGCGGTGTTGATGGTGTCGCTGTTCCCGCAGAGCCCGGTAGCCCTGGTGACGGTGATGGCCTTGTGGGCCGGTTTCTGTGCCGGTGGTTCGGTATGGAGCCGGGGCATGGCTTCATATGGTTTCGTGCTGTCCGGCTACACCGTGGCGATGATCGTCTTCCCGGTGCTGAACCACCCGCAGAACATCCTCAACAGCGCGCTGGAGCGCACCGGCGAAGTGCTGCTGGGCATGGCGGTGACCAGCGTGGTGTTCGACGTGTTGTGGCCCAACCGACTGCGTGCCGGACTGCGCGCGGCGGATGACGGCAACCTCAACGACTTCCTCGGCTTTGTTGCCGATGCCATCGGTGGACGGCTGCAGGGGTTCGAGGTGATCGAGCGCACCCAGAGCCGGGTGGTGCAAGGCGCGATCAACTTCGAAGACCTGCGCGCCATGGCCTGGTTTGATGATCCGATCCTGCGCAGCAGCAACGGCCAGTTGAAGCTGATCAACCAGCACTTCATGGCTGCCACGTCACGCTTCCAGGCGCTGCACCACCACATCGATCGCCTGCACCGAAGCAAGGACGAACGCCTGGTCGCGGCCATCCGGGCAAGCCTGAAGCCGTTGTCGCAGCTGTTGGACGACAGCGCCCTGCGCGATGACGTGCCGGCCCTGGCCAAGGCCATGCAGCAGTGGTGCCAGCAACTGGATGCGGCCTTCGCCCAGCAACGGCGCGCGTTGCCGGTGACCCAGCAAGGTCGCTTCGACGCCAGTGCCCTGCTGGTGCGCCGCTTCGCCGAAGAGCTGCAGGCCTATCTTGCCGCCAAGGCGCGCATGGAGACCGGCAACGGCCGCCTGCGTGGGCATGCCCCGCGCCTGGGCAAGGTGCGCTTCACCCGCGCCAATGACTGGTATGCAATCGCGCTGGCGGCGGTGCGCTGCTTCGTGGTGATGCTGGCCCTGTCGCTGCTGTGGTTGAGCAGCAGCTGGAACCAGGGGGGCCTGGCGGTGTTCGGCATGGCCGCGCTGGTGGCGATGTCCTCGGCGGCGCCGGACCCGCTGTGGGTGGTGCGCCGCGCCACCATCGGCCACGTGGTGGCACCGTTCTTCGCCATACCCGGCTTCATCGCCATGGCGCTGGCAGCGGACTTCCCGATGCTGGTGCTGCTGACCCTGCCGTCGATGATTGCCTCGCTGTACATCTCCACCCGGCCGCGCTTCGCGGTGATCGGCATGGCGCTGAACGTCGGCATCCTGGTCTCATGGAACATGGGGCCGCATTTCCATCCCAGCGCACAGGCCTATCTGGACAACTCGCTGACGCTGGCGGTGGGGGCCTTCATCGCCACCGGCGTGTTCATGCTGGTGCCGGGCCTGCCCGGCAGCAAGCAACGCCAGCGCCGGCTGCTGGAGCGCCTGCGCGCCCAGGTGCAACTGGCGGTGAGCGCGCCGTTGTCCGGCTTGCTGCCGAAGTTTGAAAGCGTCAGCCGCGAACTGTTCCAACAGATAGCCTGCCGCACCGCGCCGGGCAGCCGACCCTCACGCCAATTGTTCGAATGGGCGTTGCTGGTGCATGAAGCGGGACATTGCGCGATCGACCTGCGCCATGACCTGGCCGAACAGCAACTACCCGCTGCGCTGCGCGCGCAGATCGAGCAGGCGCTGGCACAGCTGGGCCAGCTCTATCGCGAACCGCAGGCACGCACCCTGGGGGACGCCAAGGCCAGCGTAAACGCCGCGTTGGCCGAGCTGTCCGGCCCGCAGACGCAGGCGCTGCGCGCCGTGCGTGATCACCTGCATCTGCTGCAGATGAGCCTGGACGACAGCGCCTCGGTGCTGGCCGCCTACGTGCAGCGTTCCCGTCGCCAGCAACGCCTGAAGGAGGCCCGCCATGCCGTTTGAAGTATCCATCGGCGACATCTATTTCCCCGGCGCGCTGGTGCTGGTGGTGCTGTTGCTGCCGGTGTTCGGCCTGCTCGACTACGGCTTGGGCCGGGTCGGCCTGTACCGCCGCGCGCTGCACCCCTCGCTGGTGCGCGTGGCCCTGTTCGCCAGCATCTATTGCAGTGCCCTGCTGCTGTTCCTGCCCCCCTTTTCCTGATTGAGGATGTTCCGATGAAAACCGCCAGCCTGATACGAGGGGGTGTCACCAGCGTGGTGGTGCTGTTTGCCGCCGTGCTTGCCTATGTGGTCTGGCACCAATACATGCTCAGGCCCTGGACTCGCGATGCGCGGCTGCGGGCCGAAGTGGTGCGTATTGCGCCGGATGTGTCCGGCCTGGTCACCGAGGTGGCCGTGCACGACAACCAGCTGGTCAAGAAGGGCGATCTGCTGTTTGTCATCGACCGCGATCGCTATGCACTGGCCGTGGCCAAGGCCGAAGCCGATCTGCAGGCCGCCGAAGCCGCCGCACGCGCAGCCGGTGCCTCGATCTCCGCCGCCAGTGCCGGTGCCAGCGCCAGCCAGGCCGAGTACCAGATGCGCCAGCAACAGGCCCAGCGCCGCGCCCAGCTCGACGGCATCGTCTCGCGTGAATCGCAGGCCGATGCCCGCGCCGTAGCCCAGGCCGCACAGGCCAGCTGGAAGCAGGCCCAGGCCAGCGCACACGCCGCCAGCGCCGGCAGCCAACAGGCCGGCGCCGCCCTGCAGCAGGCGCGGGTCATCCTGCAGCAGGCGCAGCTGGAACTGGCCCGCACCGAAGTGCGCGCCAGCGCCGACGGCACCATCACCAACCTCGACGTGCGCGTAGGCGACTACGCCGCTGCCGGCCAGGCGCGGATGGCGCTGGTCGCCAGCGAAGGCATGTGGGTGTATGGCTACTTCGAGGAAACCAAGCTGCCCAAGATCCATCGCGGCGATGCCGTGGATATCCGCCTGATGGCCGGCGGCGTGCACCTGCACGGCAAGGTGGAAGGCATCGCCACCGGTATTGCCGACGCCGCCGGACCGACCAGCAGCAACCTGCTGGCCGAGGTCGAGCCCACCTTCAACTGGGTACGGCTGGCGCAGCGCGTGCCGGTGCGGGTCAGCATTGATCCGGCCTCGGTGCCGACCGATGCGGTGCTCAGCGCCGGCATGAGCGCCACGCTGGTGATCAAGTCCAAGGCCGGCTGAAGCGCGCGCTGGATGAATGCGGCTTGTCGCAGATCCTGCGACAAGACCGCGTTAGCGTAGGCATATGCCTACCCCGATCAAGGGCCGCGGTGCCAGCACCCACCTGCCCGGCCGTTTTGAAACCCAGACCAGCGAAGCCGTCGACGACGGCTGGGCGGTTGATGAGAGCGAGGAATTCGCCGCCGCCCGGTTGCGCACCGATGTGCGCCCGGAGACCGCGCGCAGCATCATCAGCCGAAACAACTCGCCGGACGTGGGCTTCAGCCAATCGGTCAACCCGTATCGCGGCTGTGAGCACGGGTGCTCCTACTGTTTCGCCCGGCCCACGCATGCCTACCTGAACCTGTCGCCGGGGCTGGATTTCGAAACCAAGATCTTCGCCAAGACCAATGCGGCCGAGGTGCTGCGCCGCGAGCTGTCCAAGCCCGGCTACGTACCGCAGCCGATCGCCTTGGGCATCAACACCGACGCCTACCAGCCCATCGAGCGCAAGCTGGGCATCACCCGCCAGCTGATCGAGGTGATGCAGGAAACCCGGCATCCTTTTTCGCTGATCACCAAGAACGCGCTGGTCGAGCGCGACATGGATCTGCTCGCGCCCTTGGCAGAGCAGCAACTGGTCAGCGTGCATTTCTCGGTGACCTCACTGGACCCACATCTGTCGGCCAAGCTCGAGCCGCGCGCCTCGGCACCGCATGCACGGCTGCGTGCAATGCGCCGCTTGAGTGATGCCGGCATCCCGGTCGGCGTGATGGTGGCGCCTGTAATTCCGTGGATCAACGACGCCGAACTGGAATCGGTGCTGGAAGCCTCACGCGATGCCGGTGCCAGCAGCGCCGGTTACGTGTTGCTGCGCCTGCCCTATGAAGTAGCACCGCTATTCCGCGATTGGCTGGATGCGCATTACCCACAGCGCGCGGAGCATGTGATGAGCACCATCAACCAGCTGCGCGGCGGCAAGGATTACGACAGCCAGTTCGGCAAGCGCATGCGCGGCGAAGGCGCCTACGCCGACCTGCTGGCCAACCGTTTCAAGCTGGCCAGCAAGCGCCTGGGTTTCAACGCATCGCGCCAACAATGGCCGTGGCTGGACTGCAGCAAATTCATCGCCCCGCTGCCGCCGAAGAAGCCCTCGCTGCAGGGCGAGTTGTTCTAAGCCACACCTGTAGTGCAGAGCCATGGCCCGGCAGCGGTCTTCCCGGTAATGCCCCAGCAGAGCATGGTTCCGCTCTACATGTGTTGCGCCAGGCTATTCTTTGAATTTCGTGGACGAAGCATTCATGCGCAGGCAATACCACTTCCGTCAGAGCGAGGCCGGGCTGTTGGCCTGGGACGTCCACGGTTTGATCGCGCTGGGACGGTCACTGCCGATATCGCAGGTTCCGTTGTCAGCCATTGCCGAACTGGACGAAGCTTATTGGTGGGATGCCGGTGCTCCACCGCCGACCTGCCGTCAGGTAATCGAGCACATGCAACTGGTGGAGGCTGCGGACCTGCAGTATTCGATCATCCTCTGCCCGCAGGGACGGGTGATGGATGGCATGCATCGCGTGGCCAAGGCTGTGTTGCTGGGGAAGACGGAGATCGCGGCTGTACGCTTGCTGGAACTGCCGCCGCCGGATCATGTGGGGGTTGATCCGGACGATCTCTGTTACGACGGCATCGAGCTGGATTGTCCAAGGTAGTGCCGAGCCATGCTCGGCAGGGGCATTCCCAGCAACGCCTGAAAGGCCTCAAAAGCCCCCCCAGCCCGTCCGGCGCGAAGGAGCAGACTTCGGGCGTTCATCAGGCCGCGCGCCAATGGCGCGCAAGCAGGCCTTCTTCCCCGTGGCCTGCGGCCAAAGGGAGGGAGCAAAGGCGTATTGCCGAGCCATGCTCGGCAGAGGCTTTACCGGTGACCCCCAGCGGAGCGTAGCTCCGCCCTGCCGGTGAGGCCAGACGTGTTTGAGAGCGGTTGGAACTAGCCTCCCTCCCCATACAAGCGCTGCGCCGACTGGAACAGGATCCAACTCGTCGCAATGAACTTGTCCCCACCCTGCGGACGATTGCCGCGATGGGTGTGGGTGAAGGCGGTCGGCGCAATCAGCAGGCTGCCGGTGCGAGGCACCACCTTGCGTTGCTGGAACAGGAACTCGGTTTCGCCCTCTGCGAAGCCGTCATTGAGATAGAGCGTCCACAGCAGATGCCGGTGCAGGGTCTCACCGCCGGGGTCACGCGGGAACAGCTCGCAGTGCCAATAGGGATAGCCGCCCTCGCCTGCTGTGTACCACTGCAGGTTGATCGCGCCAGGACGCAGGCAGGTACGCGCGAGTTCGGATAGCGCGGCATCGTCCATACCCTGGAAATCATCTGCGCTCAGGCGGCGCGCCTGGCCTTGCGCATCGGGTACCTGCAGCATCAACGGTGAAATCAGCACCTGTGGATAACGCCGCAGATAATGCAGCATGCCGTTGAACACTGCCTGCTGCAGGCGCTGCTCGACATCGCGCCAGCCCTCGTTGCCGCTGATGCGCAGGTCGTGGCTGCGCTTGAGTTCAGGGAACACTCCGCTGCCGACCTGGCCGGGCTTGAGCTGGGTGCTGTGGCGCAGGCGTTCGACGATGGCAGCGCAGTCGGCATTGCTCAGCGCGTTGTCGTAGACCTCGATGAAGTCGGGCACGCTCATTGCGCGGTCTCCACCAGCCGCGAGGAATGCGAGGCCAGCATCTGCCATTGACCATCGCGCAGCAGCCAGACGCGGGTGAAGCGGAACCTGCCCTCCCAGGGTTTGCCATCGCTGACGGCGGCCTGCACGCTGGTGCCGGTGATCACGGCGGTGTTGCCATGCTGGCGGACCTGCACGTCTTCGTTGTCGATGCGGGTGTTGCGGCGCTGGCGGGTTGCCAGCTCGTGCAGGTAGTCGGCCTTGTGCTGCACGCGGCCGTCGGAATGGGTGAGCAGCCAGTCTTCAGCAAGCAGTGGTGCTAGCGCTTTGGCATCGCCTTGCAGGCGCAGCTGGTTCCACGCCGTATCGGCCTGTTCGAGTGTCGTCGGTGTTTGTGCCCAAGCCCAGGCGGGAAGCAGCAGCAACAGCAGGATCAATCTACGCATCGACGGTATCTCCGGAGAGTAGCGTCGATGGTGGCGCGAACCGCCCCGCATGTGTAGTGCCGAGCCATGCTCGGCAGGGGCTTTCCAGCAATGCCAGGGTAGTGCCAGCCACGCTCGGCAGGGGCTTTCCCGGCAAAGTCGGAAAGGCCTTAAAGGCCAACCCCTCCCCAGCTCTCCCCTTGCCTGCGGCAAAGGAGGGGGCAAAGGGGTAGTGCCGAGCCATGCTCGGCAACGGGCTTTCCAAGCGATGCCCAGCAGCGGGGCTGTACCGGTAATGCCCCTGCCGAGCATGGCTCGGCACTGCAGGGCGTTATCGGCAAGGCCCCAGCCGAGCATGGCTCGGCTCTACATGGGGCGCGGCTCAGCCCTGCAGGTCGTGCTCGCGGTGGTAACGGGTGGCTTCGGCCACTTCGTTCTTCGAGCCCAGGAACACCGGCACGCGCTGGTGCAGCTGGGTCGGGGCGATGTCGAGGATGCGCTCGCGACCGTTGGTGGCGGCACCGCCAGCCTGTTCGACCAGCAGCGACATCGGGTTGGCTTCGTACATCAGGCGCAGCTTGCCGGCCTTGGACGGATCCTTCTTGTCCCACGGGTAGATGAAGATACCGCCGCGGGTCAGGATGCGGTGCACGTCGGCCACCATCGAGGCGATCCAGCGCATGTTGAAGTCCTTACCGCGTACGCCTTCCTTGCCGGCCAGCAGATCGGCCACATAGGCCTGCATCGGCGCTTCCCAGTGGCGCTGGTTGGACATGTTGATGGCGAACTCCCTGGTGTCCGCCGGCACCTGCATGCCGCGCTGGGTCAGCACGAACTCGCCGGTCTCGCGGTCCAGGGTGAAGGCATGGGTACCATGGCCCACGGTCAGGATCAGCATGGTGCTGGGCCCGTAGATGCAGTAACCGGCGGCGACCTGCTGGGTGCCCGGCTGCAGGAAGTGCTCGTCACCCGGCTTATCCACACCCTGCGGGGCGCGCAGCACCGAGAAGATGGTGCCGACCGAGACGTTCACATCGATGTTGGAGCTGCCGTCCAGCGGATCAAACAGCAGCAGGAAGTCGCCCATCGGGTATTCCGACGGCACCGGCTGGCTGTGGTCCATTTCCTCCGAGGCGCAGGCGGCCAGGTGGCCCCCCCAAGCATTGGCCTCAAGGAGGATCTCGTTGGAGATCACGTCCAGCTTCTTCTGCGCCTCACCCTGCACGTTGCCGGTGCCCGCATCGCCCAGCACGCCGCCCAGGGCGCCCTTGCTGACGGCGATCGAGATGCTGGTGCAGGCGCGCGCCACCACCGCCACCAGCTGGCGCAGGTCGGCATTGATGCGCTTGGCATGCTGTTCTTCGATCAGGAAGCGGGTCAGCGACGTACGGGACATGGACGGCAACTACCTTCAGACAAAAGGAAGGCTATTGTCGCGGCTGGCCCCGCTTTTAGCGAGCCATGGCCATACTTTGGCTTCCTGTGGACAAATGTGGACAGTGGCCGCTGTTGCCAGGCGGCAAGCCGGTCCCTGCTGCCACAATGTCCCGGCATGAAGGGGCTGACCGGCTTATCCACAAGCGTTTGGGGATAATTGCAGTCGGGCATGAGATGTGGATAAGTCCGTGGGCATTGGCTTTATCCACAGGCTCAGTACCATGCGGGGCCCTGCTGGAGAACACGATGGATTGGAACCAGGCCACACACGGTTTGCTGACTGCCCTGGGCATCGGCCTGCTGATCGGCGCGGTACGCGAACGCCAGCATGGCGGACGCAAAAGTCTGCAGGCCGGGCTGCGCACGCATGCGCTGGCGGCATTGCTGGGCGCGGCCGGGCTGCTGCTGGGCCAGGCGGTCTTCGTGGTCGCCCTGCTGGCGGTAGCCGCGCTTGCCTGGACCAGCTACCACGTCACCTCGCGCGAGGACCCGGGGCTGACCGGCGAGATCGCCCTGTTGATAACTGTGCTGCTGGGCGGCCTGGGCATGCAGCAGCCGGCGTTGGCGGCGGCGCTGGGCGTGGTGGTGGCGATCCTGTTGTGGGCCAAGGCACCGCTGGCACGGCTCAGCCGCGACCTGATCAGCGACCAGGAGATGCGCGACGCCCTGCTGCTGGCCGCCTGCGCGCTGGTGGTGTTGCCGATGCTGCCCGATACCGCGGTTGATCCTTGGGGCGTGTTGGTGCCGTCCAAGCTGTGGCAGATCGTGGTGCTGGTGATGGCGGTAGGCATGCTGGGCCATGTCGCGCTGCGGGCGGTGGGCGCGCGCTGGGGTCTGCCGGTAGCCGGGTTCTTTTCCGGCTTTGCTTCCTCGACTGCGGCAGTGGCCGGGTTTGGCCGCAGCAGCCGCGCCGCGCCGGCCCTGGTGATGCCGTCGGTGGCTGCGGCGTTGTTGGCGAATCTCGCTTCGTTGCTGTTGTTTGCTGCCGTTATCGGTACGAGTTCGGCGACGTTGTTGAAGGCCACGGCTTGGCCATTAGCGGCAGCGTGCCTGGTTCTGTTGTTGTGCTCGGCGCTGGGGCTGCGCCATGTGGCCGATGAAGCGGTGCCGCAGGGGCCGGCCAGCAAGGCCTTCCAGCTGAAGCATGCGCTAGCGATCGCGGCGGTGATTGCGGTGGTCCTGTTGCTGTCCGAGGGCTTGCGCCAGCTGTTCGGCCAGGCCGGTGCCTTGGCCGGGGCGACCATTGCCGCCTTGGGTGAACTGCACGCGGCGGCGGCGAGTATTGCCGGGCTTACGGCTTCTGGTGGCCTGGAGTTGGCACAGGCGCGCTGGGGTGTGGTGGCGCTGTTGGCCTCGGCGTCATTGGCCAAGTCGGTGCTCGCGTTCGCCAGTGGTGGCGGGCGCTATGGCGCTGGCGTGGCGATTGGGCTTGGGGCGATGGTGGTGACTGCGGTGGTGGTGACCTGGGTGGTGCCGGGGTAGCTGCAGGATATCCACAGGGGCTTGTGGATAAGGCTGGGGGTAATGGCAACGGCAAGAGCTGGAGCAACGGCACCCCTCCCCACCCCTCCCCTGCGCTTCGCGCAAGGGAGGGGTGGGGAGGGGTGCTTTAAAGCTCCAAAGCCTTTGTTCCACAACCTTATCCACAACCTTCAAACCACAAAAAAAGCCCGGGTTTCCCCGGGCTTTTCATTCCATCAGCAGCAACGCTGCATCAGCCGCGGCTGACTTCGTAGACTGCCTTTGCCACGTAGTCCAGGTTGTTCTGGCTCAGCGCGGCAACGCAGATGCGGCCGGTGCCGACGGCGTAGATGCCGTAGTCGTCACGCAGCTTGTCTACCTGCGCCTTGCTCAGGCCCGAGTAGGAGAACATGCCGGCCTGCTGCTGGATGAAGCCGAATTCCGGCGCGCCCAGGGCGGCCAGCTTCTGCACCATGCCGGCACGCAGGGCGTGGATGCGCTCGCGCATTTCGGTCAGCTCGGCTTCCCACACGCCACGCAGCTCGCCACTGTTCAGCACGCCGGCGACAAGTGCGGCGCCGTGGGTGGACGGGCTGGAGTAGATGGTGCGGATGATGCGCTTGACCTGCGACTGCACGGCCTTGGTCGAGGTCGCGTCCGGGCCCACCACCGACAACGCACCGACGCGCTCGCCGTACAGCGAGAACGACTTGGAGTACGAGTTGGCGACGATGAAGCTGTCGATGCCGGCCTCGGCGACGATGCGCACAGCCTGACCGTCCTGTTCGATGCCCTTGTCGAAGCCCTGGTAGGCCATGTCGATGAAGGGGAACAGCTGGCGGTCCTTCATCAGCGCCGCGACCTGCTTCCACTGCTCGGTGCTCAGGTCGGCGCCGGTCGGGTTGTGGCAGCAGGCGTGCAGCAGCACCACGGTGCCCGGCTGCAGCTTCTGCAGGTCGGCCAGCATGCCGGCAAAGTCCAGGCCATGGGCGGCGTTGTCGTAATAGGTGTAGTCGACCACGTCGAAACCGGCGGCACCGAACACGGCGCGGTGGTTCTCCCAGCTCGGGTTGCTGATGGCGATGGTGGCATGCGGCAGCAGCTTCTTCAGCAGGTCGGCGCCGACGCGCAGCGCTCCGCTGCCGCCAACGGTCTGCGAGGTGGCGACGCGGCCAGCAGCCAGCAGGTCCGAACCCTCGCCGAATACCAGCTTCTGGGTGGCCTGGGTGTAGGCCGGCAGGCCGTCGATGGGCAGGTAGCCGCGCGGTTTGGCCTCGGCGGCCAGCGTCTGTTCGATCTGCTTGACGGCGCGCAGCAGCGGAATGCGGCCGTTCTCGTCGTAGTAGATGCCCACGCCAAGGTTGACCTTGGTGGTGCGGCTGTCAGCGTTGTAAGCCTCGGTCAGACCCAGAATCGGGTCACCAGGTACCTGTTCCACGTTTGCAAAGAAGGACACGGCGATACTCGTATCAGTTGGCGGGGAGTGGGGGTGTCCGGCGCGGGATACCGCTGCGGCGCCCAGAACCGCATCATCCTAACAGGGCCGGGCCCCGCCGGCCGCAGGGTTTCAGCTGGAACTTCATGCGCAGCGGCAATGACGCCCTCACCCGTGATCGGGGATGATGGGCCGATGCGTACATGTAACCGGTTTTTTGTGTTCCCCGGCCTGGTATTGGCCGTGCCGGCGCTGGCTGTGGAGCTGCCGCCCGTCCCGCTGGAGCGGGTCCAGGTACAGGCAGCCAAGGTCCATGCAGTGGACGACTTCGACCTGCCCGCCTCCAGCACCACGCTGGCGCTGGACACGGACGGCAATGGTCGTGGCGCACAGGTATCCGAAGTGCTGGGCGCGGTGCCTGGGCTGCTGGCACGTGATCGACAGAATTATGCACAGGACACCCAGCTGTCGCTGCGCGGCTTTGGCGCGCGCTCCACCTTCGGTGTGCGCGGGGTGCGGCTGCTGGTCGACGGCGTGCCGGCGACCATGCCCGATGGCCAGGGCCAGCTCTCCCACTTCAACGTATTCGGTGCCGACCGAGTGGAGGTGCTGCGCGGGCCGTTCTCGGCGCTGTATGGCAATTCCTCCGGTGGCGTGCTGCAGCTGTGGAGCGCCGAGGGCCAGCAGGGTGATCCGTGGCGGCTGCGCAGCAGCCATGGCAGCAACAACAGTTCCAGCACCGGTGTGCAGCTCAAGGGCCTGGCCGGGGCAATGCATTACAACGTGGCGGCCAACCACTTCCGTACCGATGGCTGGCGCGAGCACAGCGCGGCCCGCCGCGAATCGGTGAATGCGCGGCTGGGCTTCGATCTGGCGGCCGGCCAGCGACTGGAACTGCTGTTCAACGGCTTTGATGCACCGCATGCGCAGGACCCTTTGGGCCTGAGTCGCGAGCAGGTGCGCGAGAACCCGCGCCAAGCCACCGCCGTCGCCACCCAATACAACACCCGCAAGTCGGTGCGGCAGACGCAGCTGGGCACGGTCTATAGTGCCGAACATGACCAACAGACCTGGCGGCTGATGGGCTATGCCGGACGGCGCGCGGTGGAGCAGTTCCTGGCGATCCCGCCGGGGCCGCAGAACAGTCCCCTGCATTCGGGCGGGGTGATCGACCTGGACAGCGATTACGGCGGCGTGGACGCGCGCTGGGCCTTGCACGGGCAGCTCGCCGGCAAGCCGTTGGAGTTGGTGGTCGGCGCAAATGCCGACCGCCAGCAGCAGCACCGTACCGGCTACGAGAACTTCATCGGTGACACCTTGGGCATCAAGGGTCGGCTGCGTCGCGATCAACAGGACCGGGTGCAGAACATCGACCAGTTCGCGCAGGCGTGGTGGCAGTTCAGCCCGCGCTGGTCGGCATTGCTGGGTGCGCGGCACAGTGATGTGCAGTTCCGCTCGCGTGACCGCTACATCACTGCGACTAATCCTGATGACAGCGGCCGCCGCGACTACTCGGCGACTACACCGGTGGCCGGCCTGGTATTCCGTGCCAGCGATGATCTGCGTCTGTACGCTTCGGCTGGGCGCGGCTTTGAAACGCCAACATTCAATGAGCTGGGTTACCGGGCCGATGGCGGTGCAGGCCTGGCGTTGGATCTGCCGGCCGCCACCACCCGCAACTACGAGATAGGCGGCAAATGGCGGGCGCAGAGCGGTGCGCGGCTGGAACTGGCGCTGTTCCGTGCCGACAGCGATGACGAACTGGCGGTGGCGACCAACAGCGGCGGCCGCAGCAGCTACCGCAGCCTAGGTGCGACCCGGCGGCAGGGTGCGGAACTGAGCTGGCAGCAGCCGATTGCCGCCGATCAGCAACTGCAGCTGGCCTATACCTGGTTGCAGGCCAGCGTGCGCGCGGCCTACCTGACGTGCACCGGCCTGCCCTCGCCCTGCACCCAGCCCAGCAAGCGGGTGGCGGCTGGCACCCGATTGCCGGGTGTACCGCGCCAGCAGCTGTTTGCACGCTGGCAATGGCAGCCGGGGCCGTGGCAGTGGGCGGCCGAGGTGGTGGCCGCCAGCGACATCGGTGTGAACGATCTGGGCAGCGCCAACGCTGCCGGTTACGGTGTGTTGAACCTGGAACTGGCGCGGCAGTGGGCCACCGCGTATGGCCCGCTGCGTGCGTTCGCGCGTGTGGATAACCTGCTGGACCAGCCTTACATCGGCTCGGTGATCGTCAACGACGGCAACCAGCGCTATTACGAGCCGGGTCCGGACCGCGGCTTTACTGTGGGCCTGCAGTGGCAATGTGCGCGATGAGCCCTCTGGTTCCAAGCTGAGCACGGGCTTTGCCCCCTCCCTTTCGCGCAGCGAAGGGGAGG